>NC_015562.1:927098-1236131 GCF_000214415.1 Methanotorris igneus Kol 5 | reverse complement strand
TTCCGTTCTTACCATTTGCTTTTACTAAGTCAATTACCAAGTTGTCTGCGTTTAATCCTTGGTATGCTAAACCAAGTAAGTGTAATCTTTCGAATACTCCAATTGCATCTCCCATTTCAAACATTGCTGTTTGTTCCATTATTGACGCAAATGCAACAGCGTTCATTATGTTTTTCTTTGTTGTAGCAACATAGTGGTTTACCATGATGTTTCTTAAAGCGTAACCTAAACCTTCTAAGTTTGTTGGAGCCCCTAATAATGAAGCGATGTTTGCTCCCATGTAGTCAGGAACTTGTGGGTATCTTCCTAAGATTGCTGCATGAACCATTGGAGCATCGAACATGTCTACATCAAATGTCTTGATAATTGCTTCTTTTAAAGCCATTGCTGTATTCAACATTGAAACTGAGTATTCTGCAGCAACTTCTAATCTTTTTGATGGCAACTGAACAGCCATTTGTTTTCCGCCATTAATGAGTTTCAAGTTTGTGTCGTCATCTGGGGAAACTCTTAACAATTTTTCAACATAGTCCATAATTGTTTCAGCATTTTCTACGATTGGTAAGTCTAATGTTCTACCTGGAATTATACAAGCTTTTCCTCCAACTGCTCCAGTTTTTAATGCATTTTCAATACCTGCTAAGTTAACTGCAACTGTCCTCTTAATATCTTTAACAATTTTTTGGATTGTTGGGTTGTGTAATGGGCTTATTGCTTCTAATGGCACATTTTCTTCAACAAGATTTCCTTTTGCATCATACAAGTTTATCTTATCTTCATACTTTACCATAGGAACCACTCCTACACTTTGATTATTACACGGGTTATTATTAGATGATTATATATATTCAATTTTCCATTAAATTCAAACCGAAAACTTTATATATTATTCCATTTTGGAACTATGCAAACAAGATAAGATTAATTAAGTAATATTCTCACCTAAATTTTTATCATGATTTATGTTTGGTTATGGTCATCTCATAATAATATAATAGATCGACAAAATAAAATTAAAATAATACAAAGTAAGAATGACTGCCTTCCTATTGGAAGGCAATCAAATGTGCCTTAATAATTGTCCTTGACTATATTACAATTTTAATATTTTCGTCAATTTTTCATGTGTGAGTATACTCATAAATTTTATTTTAATACATTTATATCAAGCTAATAAACTAAAAAAATAAAATAGTGAAGAGTTATGAATTTTGGAATGAACCTTAGGATGGATTTTGAAGATAATAAAAAAAATAAAAAAGCCCAATTACTTGTAGATCTAAAAGGCGAGCCGGGAAAAGATTGTAATGGATTTTGTAGGTTTTGCTATTTTAGAAAAGCAAACTCTAAGGACGTGTTTCCATTTGGATGCAAACATTGCACATTTCAAATTGGGTGTGATTACTGCACATACTCTGTAAGAGAAATGAATGGAAATTTTTTACCGTTACCATTTGTTCTCCAACAAGTTCAAGGTGCACTATTTTTTAATAAATATGATAAGGTAAATATCACAGGCGGAGGAGACATAAGTTGCTATCCATTTTTAGAAGAGTTGTGTAAATATATCAGTGATATGGGATTAAAAATACACCTTGGATATACATCTGGGAAGGGATTTGGAAGTTTAGATATTGCAAAAAATTTGGTTGATTATGGTGTAGATGAAGTTACATTTTCTGTATTTTCCACAAATGAAAAATTAAGAAAGGAATGGATGAATGACAAAAATGCAAAAACCTCCCTTGAATGCCTAAAGTACTTCTGCGAAAATTGTGAGGTTCATTGTGCCATAATAGTTGTGCCAGGAGTTAATGATGGAAAAGAACTTATAAAAACAGTTGGTGATTTGGTAGATTGGGGGGCAAAAGCAGTAATATTAATGAGATTTGCAAATAAAATTGAGCAAGGATTAATTCTTGAAAATGCTCCAATAGTTGAAGGGATAAAACCCCATACAATAGAGGAATTCAAAAGCATAGTCAAAGAAATTCATGAAACATTTGGAAATAAAGTAAGGGTTTCTGGAACTCCTCTATATGACCCTGTTACAAATACACCTTTTGCTATCGCTCATGAGGAAAATATACTAAACAAATTAAAAAATAAAATTGAGTGTGAGGCAACGATTATAACGGGTAATGTAGCATATCCATTCCTAAAGAAAATATTTGATGAAACTCCTGTGAATGTTGTTAAAGTTAATAAGGACATTGCTGACTTGATAACTGCAAAGGATTTGGAGCAAATAAATTTAAAAGAGTTATCTGATACTGTATTTATCCCCCCAAGGGCATTTGTTCATGATAGGGTGGCAGAGGAAATATTAACAAGAGACGGAGAAAAGAGGATGATTTTGAGGGGTATTGAGCAGTTAACATTGGACGGAGAAGTTAGTGGTATATACACTAAAAAAGAAGCAATTGAGTTTGAGTTAAATGCGTTTAATGAACTTATTGGAATGATAAACTTTTTTGGTGTTAGAAAATAGACTCTAAACCCATTTAATTAAAAATAAACAAAAATAAAAACAATTAAAAATAAAAATGATTCAATAAAAATGATTTTATTCCCTTTTTTGATTTCATAAAAAGTTGTTTGTGAAATTCTTTTCATTTATTCAATCAAAATAAATATATTTCTATATTTAATTTAATCGATGAATATATCTAAAATAAAAATGGTGCCGAGGGGGGGATTTGAACCCCCGACCTCTCGGTTTCTCAGGACCCGGGGCGCTACCCCCGGGAAGGCCCGTATGAGCCGAGCGCTATAACCAGGCTAAGCCACCTCGGCACGCATGTTAGTAATATTCAAAAGTCATATATATACTTTTCGGCGAAAAATTTATATATTGATGTACAAAACTATAAATGCTATTAATACCTGTGCGGGGGTCGCCAAGCCTGGTCAAAGGCGCTGGATTGAGGGTCCAGTCCCGCAGGGGTTCCAGGGTTCAAATCCCTGCCCCCGCACCATTAATATGCACTATTTTTAAAACATTAAAGTTGTTTTAAAGTTCATGTGATTTTGTGTTTATTATAGTCGTGTGCGAATTTTTTAAAGTTATTTATATGCTAATGAATTTTTAAATAATCTTTATTCTCCCTTAAAATATACGGCAAAACCTTTTAGGTTTTGCCAAAAAATTGAAATAATTCTACAATCATTAAAAATTTACCAACAATTACGGCAAAACCCTTTGGGTTTTGCCAAAAGACATACGGCAAAACTTTCAGTTTTGCCAAAAGATATACGGCAAAATCCCTTGGATTTTGCCAAAAAACCCTTCTAACGCACACGGCTATATTTTTACATCATATATCGAAATATTTAAATTTAATATTTGGTGATTTTATGATAGTTGTTGAGGAAGGAAGGTATGGAGTATTTTTAAAGCATATTAAAGTAGGGGATGATTTAGTCGTTATTATTGGCGGAGGAGAGAAAGAACATATTGGTAGCGTCTCATTGATGGACGGTAAACTAAAAACAATAAATAGAGATAACCATAAAGATTATGTTATTTCAGAATATGCTGCAAAACTCATCTACGAAAAAATTAAAAAACCTGTTTTGGTTATTTGTGGCATCCACATAGATAACGCAAAAAAAGAAGAAATAGATATATTAGTGAATAATGCAAAAAAATGTATTGAGTTATTTTTAATGAAAGGAGGAGAGTTATGAAAGTTGTGGTTTGTGTAACTGGAGCGAGTGGAGCAATATATGCAAAAAGGTTGTTAGAGGTGCTAAAAGAGAAAAATGTCGAAACTTTTCTTATAATCTCAAATTCTGCAAAAAAGATAATTGAGCATGAATTGAAAATAAAATGTAATGATTTTATAAAGTTAGCAGACAAATATTATGAAAATGATGACTTCTTTTCTCCCCTCGCATCTGGTTCAAATAAATTTGATGCCGCTATTGTAATCCCATGCTCTATGAAAACACTATCTTCAATAGCGAATGGATACAGTAGCAATTTAATAGTTAGGGTTTGTGATATTGCATTAAAGGAGAAAAGAAAACTAATCCTAATGCCGAGAGAAATGCCATTCAATGCGATACATTTAGAGAACATGCTTAAATTGGCAAAATTAGGCGTTGTTATTATGCCACCAATTCCAGCATTTTACAACGAGCCAAAAACCATTGATGACTTAGTTAATTTTGTTGTTGGTAGAGTTTTGGATATTTTAGGTATTGAAAACGATTTATTCAAAAGATGGGGGGAATAAAATATGCTTGAAAAATTGGGAGAAAGTATCAATAAAGCATTAAATAAAATAAAAAACGCCACATTTGTTGATAAAAAATTGGTTAAAGAAGTGATTAAGGACATCCAAAAGGCATTAATTCAAGCGGATGTTAATGTAAAGCTGGTTCTCCAAATGAGTAAGACAATTGAAAAAAGGGCTATTGAAGAAACCCCACCAAAAGGATTTTCAAAGAAAGAGCACATCATAAAAATTGTCTATGAGGAATTAGTAAAACTTTTGGGAGAAGAACCAAAACCATTAGAGTTAAATCCAAAAAAACAGACAGTCATACTGCTTGTTGGTATTCAAGGTAGTGGAAAAACAACAACTGCAGCAAAATTAGCAAGATACATCCAAAAAAGAGGATTGAAGCCTGCTTTAATTGCAGCAGATACTTATAGGCCTGCTGCTTATGAGCAGTTGAAACAACTTGCCGAGAAAATACATGTGCCTTTGTATGGAGACGAAACAAGAACAAAATCACCAATAGACATAGCAAAAGAAGGTCTTGAAAAATTCAAAAAGGCAGATGTAATAATCATAGATACTGCTGGAAGACATAAAGAAGAGAAAGGGTTGTTAGAAGAAATGAAGATGATGAAGGAAATAACAAATCCAGACGAGATTATATTAGTCATTGATGGAACACTTGGACAACAGGCAAGAAATCAAGCAAAGGCATTTAAAGATGCAGTTGGAGATATTGGAAGTATTATAGTTACTAAATTGGATGGTTCTGCAAAGGGTGGGGGAGCATTAAGTGCTGTTGCTGAAATAAAAGCACCAATAAAATTCATTGGAACTGGAGAAGGAATTGACGATTTAGAGCCATTTGACCCAAAAAAATTCATCTCAAGACTCTTGGGAATGGGAGATTTAGATTCATTGTTGGAAAAGGCAGACGAATTAGTAGATGAGAAAACTGAGGAGAGCATAGATGCTATATTAAGGGGGAAATTTACACTTAACGAGCTCTATGCTCAATTAGAGGCAATAAACAAAATGGGGCCTATCAAGCAAATAATGAACATGATACCAGGATTTGGTGCAGGACTCCCAAAAGAAGTAGTCCAGATAACAGAACAAAAACTAAAAAAATACAGAATTATTATGGACTCAATGACAAAAGAAGAAAAAGAGAACCCAGAAATAATTAAAGCATCAAGAATCGAAAGAATTGCGAGAGGTGCGGGAGTTAAGCCAGAAGAAGTTAAGGAATTGTTAAGATATTATGCAACAACCAAACGAGCCATTGAAAATTTAAAAAGAGGTAAGATGCTAAAGATGGGGGGACCTATTGGGCAAATTATGAGGCAATTAATGTTTAAAGAAAAATAAGCTACTAATTAATTTAACTTTGTCTAAATTAATTTTTAAAATTTTAAAATACAAAAATGTGGATATTCATGACACCAAAAGAGTTTAATCCAATTGAATTATGGGAAGATTTATCAAAAATAAGAACTGATAATGAAGAAGGCGTAAAAAAGGCATTTAAATATTTATCTAATTTTTTTGACAATTTAGGTATAAAGAATAGAATAATTAAGGGGTGTTTTGTCGCTTACAGGGATTTTGAGGACTTGCAGAATGGAGTTCTATTAAATTCACATATAGATACAGTTAAAGTTTTGAGGGAATTTGAAAAAGATGACGAGAATTTTTATGGAACTGGTGTTTGTGATGCCAAAGCTCCGCTTGTTTCATTAGTACATGCCTTTTTGAACAACGAAAATGCTGTTTTAGTTGTTTCTCCTGATGAGGAAAGGGACTCATGTGGTATATACAATTTTTGCCATTGGTTAAAAGAGAACACAAAAACTAAAAAATTCTACTGCATTGTTGGAGAACCTACTGATTTAAAAGTGTGTATTGGACATAAGGGGAGGTTTGAAGTTGTTGTTAAGGCATATGGAAAATCTGGTCATGCATCAGACCCAAATAACGGCATAAATGCCATAGAAATAATAGTTGATGTAATTTGTGACTTAAGGAATTTTCCATGCAGTTTTATAGAGGTTAATGGAAAAAAATACTATTCATCAATAACCCCAACCATGATAAAGGGAGGCATCCAGCCAAATATAATCCCAAACCGTGCAGAAGTTATTTTGGACGTTAGGAGTGTAGAAGAAAATTTAATGGAAAAAATAAAAGATTATTTAAAAGAAAAAAGATACTCAAAATATGTTGAAGTATATTTGAACAAAAGAAAAGTTCCTTATGCGGATTTCTATATACTAAAAAATGAAGAACTACTAAATTCAATATCAAAAGATTTTGAAATTGACTTTTTTAATGCAACATGTGAAGCATTTTACTTTGGCAATATACTAAATGCAGATGTTTTAATCTTTGGGGCTGGAAGTTTAGATGTTATCCATTCTCCAAATGAATTTTTAAGCATTAAAGAATTTGAAAAAGGATTGAAAATGGCAGATGATTTATTAAACCGCATACTCGATTTTAAATGAAACTTTTAAAAAGTTGAGCAAAACATATCAGTTTTGCGGCTTTCCACTTTGCTCCAATTGAGCAAAAACTCTTCGATTTTTGCAGCTCTCCGCTTCGCTCCGATTGAGCAAAAATAAAGATTTTTGCAACTCAAACCTTACGGTTTGATTTCATCCAAATGAGATGCATTATAGTTGTGTGCGGAATTTTTTAATGGTTATTTAAACCATAACTAATAGTTGAATAATCTACGATTATTCAACTTCCCTGCAACCATGGGTTACAGTGGATTTAAATATGGTGTTTATCCACAAACTAAAAATTTTATTAAAGATTTTTAAACGCACACAACTATACCTCGACTCACTCAGTAATGCCTCTTATTTACTTTAAAATCCAGTAATCCTTATTCCAGTGCCTTTTAACTTGTATTTTATATTTAATTTTATCAATAATGGGGTTATTTGCTCAATAATTCTTGACATTTCCAATTCTCCACAGTCAATTGCTCTAACCCCTTCAATTTCCTCAGCTAATTCCATAACAACCTTTTTTGCTTCCTCATCATCCCCACAAACTAATATATCACAATCAACAGGATTATCTAAATCCTCCAACGCCCTACAACATACATTCTGGAATGCACTCACAACTTTTGAATTTTTAAGTTTTTCTTGCACCATCTCTGCAACAGAACCTTGTGGAGGTGGTAAAGGTCTTGTAGGTTTATCTCCTATTGCAGTTGCCAATGGTACACCAATGGAGACGACAATTTTTCCATCCAAATGCTCTTTTAAATCCTTGATTGTCGATAAGGTGTATTCATAAGGCAATGAGAGAATTACAATATCTCCCTCTTTTGCTGCATCTTTATTCTCTAAACCCCTAACATTTGCATCAATGCCCCTCTCTTTCAATATAGACTTTACCTTTTCTGCTGCATCCTCTGCCCTCTCTTTTTTCCTTGAACCTATTATAACCTCGTGGTTCTTAGCAAACCTCAAAGCCAATCCAAAACCCTGCTCTCCGGTCCCTCCTAAGATTGCTATCTTCATAGTTCCACCTCAATACCCTTTTTCAAATCATCCAAAATAGATAAATATTCATTTAAGACCTCTTTACTTTTAACTGCATCCCTAACATTCTTATTCTCTATTGATAAAACTCCATCATATTTAATTTCTTTCAATTTTTTGAGGACGCTTAGGAAATCAATCTTCCCTTCCCCTATTTTTAAATGTTCATCATCATAACCATTGTTGTCATGGATGTGGACGTGCACAATACCTTCCCCAATACTATTCAATTCCTCAACAAAATCCGCTGGGTTTCCGATGGTGTTTGCATGTCCAATGTCAAAGGTTATGCCAAGGTATTTTGAGTCGATATCTTTAACAATTTCCCTCAAACTCTCTGGTGTTATTCCCAAAACTCCTTTGAAATTTGGCATGTTTTCGAGGCCAATTGTAATTCCATAATCCTCCGCAACCTCAACAATATCACTTAAAGTTGAGAAATTATTATCTAAAATATCCTCAACATAATTACTCCACAATGGTGGGATATAGCCAGGATGTACAACAACAACACTCGCATCCAATTCAAAAGCCCCCTCAATTGCATCAGTTATACAGTCAACTGTCAATCTCCTAACTCTCTCATTCATTGATGCAGGATTTAGATCAGAGAATGGAGCATGAACAACAATATCTACCTCATACCTATCCTTTAACTCCATAAGATACTTTATATTTTTTGGAGAAAGATAGTGATTCCCTTCACAAACAATCTCCCAACAGTCAAAGTGGTTTTCTGCAATTTTCTCCATAGTAGATTTTAAACCCTCTGGTAAAAAAACCAATGATGAAATTCCAAACTTCATTTTTTATCACCAAACAGAAAATTGTAAAAAAATTTTTTTATTTTATACCTCTAAGCGAAGCAATTAGGTATCAGTGCGGGATTATAATCTCGGACAAAAATATTTGGAATATTAACATTATTAAATTTTTCCCAAAAGTCTATCTATTTCAATAAAATTTGGTTTTGAATGCGAAGCCACAATATAATCATGTACGGAATCTTTAAACTTAATTTATAATCAATAAATTTCAAATAGTAGTTATTTTTTCTTAAAAATTTGAAATAATGTTAATTGTTAATAATCTTACAAAATTTACTGCGGTTATATCCATCGAAGCGAAGCTTCGAGCAGTGAAACCGAAGGTTTCACCTAATTGAAGCGAAGCTTCGAGCAGTAAAAACTCCGCAAGAGTTTTCACCTAAAATTCCAACGCACACGACTATAATTTTCCAAATGATAATCCTCCACTTATTAACGTCCGAGACTATAAGCAAAATCTTCGATTTTGCAACTCTCCACTACTCTCCGATGCAACGACGCAGCGTTGCATTCCAAATTTCATTTTTATCATCATACTCAAAAATGCTTTAAACAATTTATATCATTACCATTATAAAAAATTATAACTTTAAGCAAAAACTTGAGGGTGGTAGTTTGGCATCATTTGAATTAAAAACACCAATTTCAAAAGAAACCATCAGCAAATTAAAAGTTGGAGATGTTGTTTATTTGAATGGGGTAATATATACTGCAAGAGATGAGGCACATTTGGAAATTATAAAATACCACAAAAAAGGAAAGGAATTGCCCTTTAATTTAGAAAATGGTGTAATTTATCATGCAGGACCAATAATGAAAAAAGAAAATGATAAATGGGTTTGTGTCGCAATAGGCCCAACAACCTCTGCAAGGATGAATAACACTGAGGAAGAGGTAATAAAGGTAACCAATTTATCCGCAATCGTTGGGAAGGGTGGAATGAAGAAAGAATTACTCAAAACATTCAAAGAACATAAGGTTGTGTATCTCGCTGCTCCAGGGGGATGTGCTGCACTTTTAGCAAATTGCATAAAAGAAGTTAAAAATGTCTATTTTTTAGAATTAGGAATGCCTGAGGCAGTTTGGGAATTGGAAGTTGAGAACTTTGGCCCTTTAATTGTGGCGATGGATGCACATGGAAACAGTATTTATGAAGAAGTAAATGAGAAGGTTTTTGAAAATTTAAAAATGATGGTTCAATCTCAAAAAATATAACCCCAAATATTTTTTCTTTTTTATTTTATCCATAAATTAAAATATATGAATCTAACCTTCCAAAATAAAAAAAGAATTGAATTGAAAAACTGCCCGATTATTTGATTGGAACGAACATGGAGCTTCTTGTAGCTCCCATACCTGGGCTTCCGTGTTGAACTGGTTTTCTTGTGAGTGAGAATTCTCCAAGGTAGTGTCCAATCATTTCTTCTGTAACTTTAACTTCAACGAATTCCTTACCGTTGTAAACTCCAAATGTCAATCCAACCATGTCAGGAGTTATAATGAAATCTCTGCAGTGTGTTCTAATAATCCTTGGTTCTTTACCTTTCTTCAATAATCTTCTTGCCTTTTTAATTTTCATAGCTAATTTTCTTTGTTGAGGTGTTAAACCTCTCAACATACTTCTTCTTTGTCTTGCAGGGAGCAGCTTAATAAACTCCTTCAAAGGCATTTGTTGAAGTTCTTCTAATGTGTATCCTCTGTATCTAAATTCTCCCCTTCTTACTGTAACTTGTTGTTTTTTCTTTTTTCTTGCAGCTCTTCCTCTTGCCATGTTTTCACCTTATAATCCCAAAAAGTGTTTTAAAAATTTTATAAATTATTTCCTTACCCCAGTTCTTCTTGCAGCAATATGACCAACTTTCCTTCCTGGTGGCATTCTTCTTGAAACTGTTGTTGGTTTACCAGTGTGTTGGTGTCTACCTCCACCGAATGGGTGGTCAACAGCGTTCATTGCAACTCCTCTAACTCTTGGCCATTTGATTGCCTTAGCTTTCATTGCGTGGTATTTCTTACCTGCCTTAACAAATGGTTTCTCTTTCCTTCCTCCACCAGCAACAACTCCAATTGTAGCCCTACACATTGGGTGAAGTGCTTTTAATTGTCCTGATGGCAATTTTACAATTGTTTTTCCTACATCGTGAGCAATGATGTGTGCGTAGCACCCTCCTGCTCTTACCAATTTTCCTCCATCGCCAGGAACGGTCTCAATGTTAAAGACAGGAATACCCTCTGGAATTTCTCCCAATGGTAAGATGTTTCCTGGTTTTATCTCTGCAGCAACTCCACACTCAATTGTATCTCCAACTTTCATGCCTTCTGGGACTAATAAGAGTTTTTCCTCCCCGTTTTCAAATTTAACTGTTGCTACTGGTGCACTTCTACCTGGATCGTGCAAGATGTCTGTAATTGTCCCAATAATTTTTCCTTTTTTCTCTAAATCATCAAATTTTCTATATTTTACTTCTCCTCTTCTTTTGTGGGAAGGACATCTATAATTCGGTCCTCCTCTACCTCTGTTTTGTGATATTAACCTTTTACCCATTATATCACCCAAATGTTTAAAATTTGCCTTTTATTGTTTTTGCTCCCCCAATCTATTGCATCCCGCTCATTACGTGTTTCTATATTAGTAGATTCCCAAGTTTGCGGCTACTTCACTTGCATCGTAGCCGTCCTTCAATTTAACGTATGCTTTCTTTTCTCCTTTTGGAGTTATCATTGTATTTACCTTCTCAACTTCAACATTAAACAATTCTTTCATTGCTCTCTTAATATCTTCCTTTGTTGCTTTTCTGTGCACGTAGAATACCAACTTGTTCTCTTCCTCAATGAGTCTCATTGTCTTCTCACTAATTACTGGCATTTTTATGACATCAAAGGCATCCATATAACCACCTCATGCTAAAAAGGTAAATTGTGTAAATTTAGAGTTTGAATCTTTCACTTAATTTTTCTATTGCACTTTCTGTCCAGAGTGTTAATCTTCCTGCCATCGCCCCTGGGGCAATGTGTATTACCCCAAAGTTATCGGCTGTTATTACATCTACACCTGGGAGGTTTCTTGATGCTTTTATTGCATTGCATTTATCCCCAACAACAACCAAGACACTTTTTGGTTTTCTGTATTTTCTTCCTCTCATTTTTCCTCTTCCAGCTCTAATCTTAATACCTTTCTTAGCTCTTTCAACATCTTTATCTAATCCTAATGCCTTGAATACATTTACAACATCTTTTGTTTTTTGAAGGTTTTCAAACTCATTGTCAACAACTAATGGGATTGATGGAACATTATCTATGATATGTCCTCTTTGTTTGACTAATTCTGGATTTGCTGATGCTGCTATAGCACTCATTATTGCTTTTAATCTTTCCTTTTTATTTATTCTTTCCCATAAGATTTTTTCAACTTTTGGTGGGTGGCACCTTCTACCCCCCACTGCTTGAGGGACAAATGCTGCCCATCCTTGTGCTGTTCTTTTAACTCTTGCTCTACCGTGTCCTTTACCTATTGACTCTGCTGATGTCCTCTTCCCAGCAAGTGGGTCTGAACCCTTTGGTTGTAATCTTGCAGTTAATGCTGAAATAACTGCTCTTTTAATTAAATCAGGTCTGTATTCGGTTTCAAATATTGATGGTAGTTCAATTTCCCCTTTTTTAGAACCATCTAAGTTATAAACCACTGCCTTCATACTAACACCTTAACCTATTGTGTTTAGTTTCCTTGTTTTGATGTTGTACTGATGTATGTTATTTCTGGTAATCCGAATCTGTCTTCTACTGGTCTAATTGCACTTCTCAATACAACCAATCTTTTTGCTGGCCCTGGAACTGAACCTTTAACCACAACATAATTGTTTCTTATAACCCCATAGTGCAAGAATCCACCTTTTGGTGTAATTTCTTCTCCATTATTTCCTATTTTTAATATTCTCTTGTTGTATTCTGTTCTTTGGTGGTATCCCATTTGACCTGGCATTGGAACAGTCCACATGACTCTCTTTGGTGTCCATGGACCTATTGAACCAACGTGTCTACCGACTCCTTTTCTTTGGTGTTTTCCGAATTGTATTTTGACTCCCCATCTCTTGACTTGTCCTTGGAATCCTTTACCTTTTGTTATTGCAATGGTATCTACAAACTCCCCTTCACTGAATACATCAGTTATTGAAACTTTCTTACCAAGGATTTCTTTTGCATAGTTTAATCTTTCTTGGATGTCTTTTCCACCAATTCTAATTTCTAAAACTTCTGGTTTTTTCTTTGGTAAGCATGTTAATTTTGGGTTTGTGTGAACTAAAACTCTGACATCTGCTATTTTATCAATTAAATTATCAAGTTCATCAACAGTTTTTCTTTCTTCTTTCTTAGGCAATGTTTTTATTTTTCTTGCCAATTCTTTATCCAATTCATCAGCCCAAACTTCTGTTAAGGTTTTTAATCCTCTTGTATCTTTTCCATAAACTCTTATAGCAAATACGTTGATGTCTGGAGCTTCTAATATGGTTATTGGTGTAAATACTTCTTGGTTTGCATTTGGACTATTTGGGTTGTTTTCTTTAACCAATGCGTGGCTCATTCCTGCTTTATATACTGGGAATGCTTGCAATCTTACTTTATCTTCATCTGGCCATGATCTTATTCTTGGAACTGGCCTTTTAGCTCTCTTTCTTGGACTAAATGCAAGAGAACCTCTACGAGGTCTATTCCTCTTCATACCCATAATATAACCTCCATTATAGCATTATTTCATGTTTCACTAAATATCCAAATAATAGAGTACTCATTTAACAAAATTGCCCTTATCTTAAAAATGAACCTGTCACTGGCTTACGCCTTTTCAGGTTTCAGGTGCCTTATTATTGTTATGGATAGGGGTATAAATATTTAACTCAATATTAAGTTAAAAAATTGTCCATCAAATTTTTAAAAACCATATAAAACCCAATTTTAAAATCGATAATGCTACTGAAAATCGGTGTGTAGTTTATATAAAAGAACAATGCTATAATTCAATAATGGATTTTAATATATATAATTTTTGGTGGGGGAATGATAACATGTTTAACGAAAATGAAGTAAGTTATCTTGTAAAATACTTTGAAGAAAAGGATATGCTAAGAGAAGAAATATTAAAATTGTCAAGAGAAATAACTAAGGACTGTGCATTGTCTATAAGAAAGATACACAAAAGAGAAGAGGTTTCATTAGAAGAGATATTTGAAAAATTAAAGCAACTGAACGAATTAGTTAAAAAACATGTGGATTTTGAGAAGTACGCTAACACCCCCCAACAGGAGTTCGTCGAGGCAAAGGCGCTATATGATATCATATTTAATAACAAAATCCCAACATATAAAGAGTTTGAATTCATTAAGGAAGAGAATTATGTTTTAGGTTTGTGTGATGTTATTGGAGAGTTAAGGAGAGCTTTATTAGACGCTATAAAAGATGACAACAAAGAACTTGCAGAAAAATACTTCAACTATATGGAAGAGATTTATGACTTCATAATGAAGTTTGATCACTACCATGTAATAGAGAACTTAAGAAGAAAGCAAGATATTTCAAGGAGTATCTTAGAAAAAACTCATGGTGATTTAGTAAATTACATTGAAAACCTCAAATTAAGGGAGGAGTTAAGAAAATGGAAGGAAGAGTAGGTAATATAATAAATGATGATATAATAAATACTGTTGAGGCATTTTTGTTTGCAAATGGGAATCCAGTGGATATAGAGGACATTGCAAAAAATTTAATTTGCATCAATATGAAGTGCATGAGGCATTAAAAGCATTAAAAGAGAGATACAAAAACACTTCTATCAACATCAGAATCTTTAACAACAAGTGTGTGATGGAGTTAAAGGAAGAATACGCTGAAAAAGTCCTACCTTATATTAATGTTGAATTAAACGAGGATACTTTAGAAACACTCCTACTGATTGCATATTTAGAGCCAGTAAAACAGGCACAAATAGTGAAGATTAGAGGACATAAAGCACGTAACCATATAGAAAAACTCGAAAAGATGGGATATATAAAATCAAAAAAAGAAGGAAATTCAAAGATATTATGTCTAACTAAAAAATTTGATGAATTAGGATATTCCAAGGAAGAAATTAGAAAGATGTTCGAAAAGTAATGATTGTCCATAATAATTTTTATTTTTTTAAAATTATTATCTATATATTCAAATTAACAAATTAAACTATCTAAAATAAAATGATAGGGCGGCGGGGATTCGAACCCCGGACCACTCGGTTATCAGCCGAGCACTCTAACCAGGCTGAGCCACCGCCCTTCACGGCAAAATGAAATTAGGTAAAGTTATATATAAACTTTTCGTTAATTTATAAATTCAAATGTTTTAAAACTTTTGGTATATTATGGATTAATTCATCAACTTGCGTATTTGGCTTTGCGTTAGCGACCTCTCCCAACATCCTATTTATTTTACATCCCAAAACACAGGCGTCTTTTGTTTTGTATCCACAATATATCAGAGAGGAAATAATTCCTGTTAGAGTATCTCCAGTTCCTCCAATGCATTCCATTGCCTCTATTTTTGGAGCGTCTATCGTTTCAACAATATCTCCATCCTCAACTACATAGTCCTTTTCTCCCTTAACAACCATATATTTTGGCATTTTTGATTTTTCATAGGCCCTCTTGATTAGTTCAGGCACTTCCTTATCATCTACCTCAGATATAAAACCCCTCACATAGGCAGGATGGGATGCCTTTTCATCCGCCAAAAATGCTAACTCACCCACATCAGGTAAAAAGAGATAAAACTTATCCCCTATGTTCGCTGCTTTTGCTACATACATTCCCCCAGCATCTGCAATAATCTTTGGAGAGAAATCAATTTCCTTAATTTTTGAAATTTTTGGTTTTATGTAATGTATTATAAGTAAATCATCATCAACATCCTTCAACGCATCATAAATCTTTAAACTTCCATCTCCTTCTCCAATATCTCCAGCAGTTATGACATAAAGTTTATCCTCTCCAAAATATTCTAATGTTTTTAAAACTGCTCCTATCAATGCACCAGTTCCCATAGATATTGGAAACTCTTTGTTATTTATTATTATTTTATTTCCTTTTAGTGTTGGCTTTCCCCTTATTAACTCCAACCCCTTTATTGGCATAGTCCCCGCTATAATCATACTATCAACCTTCTTCAATATTTAAATATCCTATAAAATTTTTTAAATTCCTCAATATTATCTAAATCATCTAATTCAAATTTTTCAAATAATTCATCAAATAAATGTCCATAGCATCTATAGCCAATTGCGGTATGCAAAGCACTAACTTTACGTTTTTTATTATGTTTTTCTTTATCTTCATCATATCTTTTTGATATAATATCAAAAAATTCTTTAATGGCTTTTTTATCGTTATCATTTAATCTATCCTTAATGACTTCATAAATTAATAGCACAACATCTTCCAACTCACCATTTAATACCAAACTTTCAAATTTATCTTTAAGATTTTTATTTTCTACTAATTTCTCAATTTCCCCAATTTTATCTTTCGCATCATCATCTACAACAACTATTATTTTTTCTATTTTTCCAAATATTTTCTTTTCTAAAATTCTATGTCCTTCTATAAATGCCCTTATTGCATCTTTGAAACTATCTTTTCCCCCAACAGAGATTAACATAACTTCAAACTTATCACCTTTTTCCCTTAATACAGCAATTTTTGAAGTGTCAAAATTCTTTAAATCTTCAAAATATCCATAGTCTAATAATTTATCAAACCATTCTTTATTTCCTTCATTACCAACATTTTTAAATTTTAAAAATTTAGTGAAAAAACTTTTAAAAAATAGAAAATCCAAAACACCCTCAAATAAGATTATAATCATCTCAAATCCACCCCAATTTTATTTAATGCGGCATTTGCTTCATCACATTCATAAACTTCAATATTTGGAATACCATCCACTAAATTCTCAAAGGCAAAAACTTTCAGATTTATATTTTTTTCATAAGATTTCTCTAAAATTTTTTGAAGAAACTCTAAGTTATGAGTTGTTATAAAAATTTGGTTTTTTTGGGATGAGTTAATTATTAAATCAATAATCTTATCCATCAATTTAGGATGTAAGTGGTTTTCTGGTTCTTCCAATAAAACGTAAGTGTCTTCAAGAGATAATGCATAATAATACGACAAAGCCATTTTTGTTCCATCCCCCAATAATGATACAGGCATTTGCTTATTATCTTTTAATAATAAAAATATATCAAATATTTTTGGAATAATATCAACGATTTCTGTGTTTAATTGGTCTGATAAAAATTTTGATAAATGTTCTTTGTCTATTTTTGAATACCTCTCAATTCTTTTTATAAATGAGAACATCGGTGATGAATGGAGGGTTCTTAATCTCATAATATACTCATCAACCATTAAAACATTTTGACGTTTTATATGAAATCTAAGAAAGCTTTTTGAATGGATACGGTAAATAATCTCATTTCTGGGCAATTTTTCAACTACTGAAAATAATATGTCGTTATTTCCATCACTTATAATTATTTGTGGCTGGATATCATCTCTATCTCCAGAATAGTATCCAACGTATTCTCTAAAAAAGATTTTTAAAATATCTTCTGGAAATTCTCCAAAATATGCATTTAATTCAAACTCATTTAAATTAGAGTTGATACTTGACATAAGTTTATTAAGTTCCTCCTTGTCTATATTAATTGAATGAAACAAATAATAAACAATAGAGGTAATAACATCTTCACTATCGTCTATTTCTGAATATCTTACCCTACCAATTCCAGAAATTCCCCTTCTTGAAAATATTGCTCTAAAAGGATAGATGCCTAACAAATCTTTATTATTTTGAGCCAAATTCAAATAAATACTTTCAAGAAGTGTACTTTTTCCAGTATTGTTTTTTCCAATAAATACATTAATATCTCCAAAATCTGATATTTCTGCTTTTTTGAATGCCCTAAAATTTTCTATTTTAATCCATTTTAATTTTTCCATAACTCTCACAACTATTTTTTTGTTTTAGTTAATTTTAAATGTTGAGATATTTAAACGTTATTTTGTTATTTCAATTACCTCTCCATCCCAGACATCTTTAAATTTCTCCCAGTCCTTGACCTTCCCTATAACATTCACAGCACTTGCTGGTTTTATTTTATCACCATCACTTATTGACGTCTTTCCAAAGAAGATGCATATTGCTCTCCCTGGAATCCAATAGGCAATATCTCCCAACTCCACGTATTCCTTTGAGTTCTCTTCCTCATTAACAACAACATCTGTCTCAAAGTATATCTCATCTCCCCATCTATTCACAACTCCTTTTATTGGAAGTGCTTTAGCTATTGCACTTACAGTTTTTGGAGCAAGATCTTCATAGAGTTCTGCCTCAACTTCAAAATCTTTAACTTTAATTTTAATTTTCATTCTCCTCACCTCACTAATTCTCTTGCCTTTTCAAATGCCTTATTTAAAGTATAGGCACATAATGTATATCCCAAACTTTTTGGAGTCTCATCCTCTTTAATATCTTTAATATTTCTTCCCTTTAATTTTAATGCCAAATATGGCACATCTGGACATCCACCGCCAGAGATATTTACAATATTCCCTTCTTTATCAATTGTTATCTTCATATTTCCACATCTCACCATAACAAAGCCATCAACTTCCTTAATTTTTATCAATTCGAGTGGCTTTAAGGAATAATCATTTAAAGAGATGAATTTTAATGGCTCAATATTATTTTTTTCTAATTCCCTCTTAATTCCCAATTCATCTATCAAATCATACTCTATTGCCAAGTCGCAACCTTCCCTTATCTCATGTGGGGGAGCTACAACTTTAATGTTATAGCCCCTCAAAATATTCTCCGCCTTCATCGCATCTTTAACACTCTTAAAAATTATCAATCCCTTACCTTCAAATTCTTTTTCTTCTTTTTTATCCCCCTTTTCCAACAAACTTTTTATCTTCTTTAAAATCACAATCTCCCCTCTCATTATACATTAACCCAATAACAAAATAGCAGTACATAATAAAAACTTATGCTAAGAGCATAAAAACATAACTAAAAAACTATAATTAAATAAAAAAGAAAAATTTAATTTATAACAGTATTGCCTTAACGATAGGAACTACAACGGTGTGGAACAATACTGCTCCAACAGCAAGCCCTAAAACATAGGCAATCGCCGTCTTATTCCCCTCTGCTGCCATGACATAGTTCCTCAATGGACAACCCCCTTGGATAACTGAGAAAAATCCAACTCCAAATCCACCAATAATAGCAACTATTAAATGTCCAACTAAACTTCCTGCTTTACCTAATGGGTCTCCTGGGATTGGGGTGAAGCCTTTTACAGCAATCCATGGGAAGAATGGAATTTTACCCATAGCACTAAATATTATATAACCTAATAATGCTCCACCAAAAAACCCAAAGAGACCTTTAATTAACCATGTATCCCTTATCAAATAAAAGTCCCTCATTCCTCCAACAAAACACATTCTTGACCTTTGGAATAAATATCCTAAAAGGATTCCAAATGCAAATGTTCCAATTGCGTGCAAGTATTCCATCTATTACCACCTTAAGCATTTCTTTTTAAATAGACTTCACTTGCCACAATTACACCAGCAAACATTGCTATTAAACTTATCAATGCAATAACGTCTCCATAAGCTGTTCTTATTGTTTCCCTCAATGGACATCCTCCCATCAACAATGCAAATATCACAACCAAAACTCCCAAAACAAAACCAACTATTGGATTGTGTGTTTGCTTTATCTTAAACTCCTTATGAACATTAGCTGCGATAAATGCTCCAACAAAAATACCAACAACAGTTAAAACTGGAAAAACCTTTGAAACTGGAGCTACAAACAATGTACTTCCACTAATTGCATTTACAATCCAGTTGACCAAATCTCTTGTGTGGCAGGCGATACAAATCCCATACGCTGGTGGTGGAGATACCTTAAAAAACGCCTGCAACAGCGCAGCGGAGAAACCTCCTATAAGACCAGCAACTAATGGAGAAATTCTCATACGCCCTCACCTATTAGAATTTTTAATAGCATTTTTGGCTAAATCAATTTATTTTCTTCCAAAAAATGATATATATAATTTGTTGTTTAAGAAATTTAATCAACACTAAATCATTAAAAAAATTAATAGTAATTAGAAAATTAAAAAAGGAAATAAAAAAGGAAAATAAAAACAAATAATAACATAACAAAAAGAAAAAAGAAAAAAACTAAAAATTTAAATCATCTCAATAAATGCCTCCAATCTTGTTTTTAATTGCTCTTTATCGCTTTCAGAGTAATCTGTCTCAATCCTAATAACTGGAATGCCTTCTTTTTTAAGTTCTTCCTCAACTCTTGCTCCCTCTACATTGAAAGTGTGGCAATACTGCAATGTGTAGTAAACAACTCCATCAGCATTCAACTCTTTAACCAATCTTTTGATGTTCTCTATCCTCTCATCGTTGTGGAACATGCATGCGCATGGGATTTTTAAGTATCTCTCTGCTATGCCCTCAATAGTTGGTTCTTCAACTAAATTCTCAAAGAATCTTGTTCCAGTACAACTTTCCTCACCAACAACAACCCCACCAACTTCCTCAATTAACTCAACGATTTTTGTGTTTCCAGCAACCATTGGGCAACCGCTAACTAAGATTCTTTTACCTTCATAACCCTCTCCTTTTTTGACTTTCTCTTCTAACTCTTTAACTAACTCTTCCAAAATTTCTATTGTATCATCAATATCCAACAAATAAGCAAATTGGAACAATTTTAAAGCATCAATACCTTTTATTGGTGTTGGTTTGTTTGCCCTCAACTCATACAACTTGTAGAAGAGTTTTCTCATTTTGTTTACTTTCTCAACACTCTCTTTCAATTTTTCTTCATCAATTTTATTGCCAGTCTCTTTCTCAATCATTTCCTTTAATTTTTTAACCTCTTCAACCCATAATTCCTTTGCTTTTTCTGTTTTCATGTATGGAAGTTGCATTACGTGCATTTTAACCATTCTTTCCAATAACTCAAACATCTTTTTCTTACCATCACACGTTGTCTCTCCAATAACTACATCTGCTGCCTCAAAGTATGGGCATGATTTTGCCTTTTTAAATCCATAAGATGATTTTATCAATGGACAGAGATTTCTTGGTAAATCCTCCTCTGCAATTGGAACTGTGTCATTTTTACCTCCACACAAACCAACTGGAATAGCATCTGCTGCCAATATTAATTCAATTGGAACAAACGCACAGAACATACCAAATACTTTTTTTCCTTCTTCTTTTTGTTTGTAGAGTTGTTCTTTCCTATTTGCGAATTTTTCCATGAGTTTTTTTATTGCATTTAGCTCCATCATATCACCTTAGTTATTAGATTTTTTAATAACATATCTTCAAAAATCATCAAATTTCTTTGAAATGTAAGAGTATAAAAACATTTTTATTTAAAATTTTAATAGCTATTTGGATAATTAGAATTCCTAATGGTGTCAAATACAAAAAAGAAAATTCTACATCAACAATCTTTCTAATTCTTTTAAAAATTCGTTGTATTCATTCATATTTACTGGAAAATCAATTTTCTTCAAATCTATATGCTCATTCTCTAACATTTTTAAAAATTCCTCCATTAAAATACCTCTTCCATCTATTAATCCCTCTTTTGTTACAGTTTTAAAAATCCCACATGTCGGAGAACCTTCTATCCCGATTAAAATAAATCTAAATCCTTCTTTACTATACTCTCCCAGATATTTGACTATTGGTTTTAAAATTTCCCTACAAAGCTCCCTATATTCCTCAGTATCATATTCCTCCTTTGTTTTTCCTACCCTATCTATCCCCAAATATAGCATCTCTGGACATGGGAGTTGAATTATAGCATAATTTTTCTTTAAAAGCAATTCAACAACATCATTAAACGCCCCTTCTGCCCTCTCTAAGCCATTAACAACACTATTTTGATTTAATATGCAGTGAGCCACAATTGCAATTTTCTTTCCTTTCATCTTCCCACCAAGATTCTAAAAAATTAAAGATTTTAAAAGCCCTTCAATATAGCACCAACACAGCAAACAATTTGCGGTTCTTTTGGAATTAAGATACTTTTATTTAACTTTTCCTCTAACACCTCTGCTAAAACCCTATTCTTTGCAACCCCTCCACTGAAGACAATATTATTTATCCCCAATTTATTTACCATTGGTATAATTCTATTACAGATACTCTCATAAACCCCCATTAAAATATTCTCTTTTGGTGTTTTTTTAGCCAATAAGGAAATAATTTCACTCTCTGCAAAGACAGCACACATAGATGAGATTTTAGCAATGTTATTTGATTTGTATTTATTTATATCATCCTCAATCTTCAAAATCTCTATGCATTTCTCCAAAAACTTCCCTGTTCCCGCTGCACATTTATCAGATAGGATAAAATCCACAACATTTCCATCTTTATCTATCTTTATAACCTTGCTATCCTGTCCTCCAATATCAACAACTCCATCCGCCTCCTTGAAAAAATAATTTGCTCCTCTTCCTAATGCAATAACCTCCGGAACAACCCTATCCGCAAAAGTTATTTTGTGCCTTCCATAACCAGTCGCAACTACTTTATCTACACTGTATTCTTTCTCAAACTCATTAACCATCTTTAAAATATCCTCTTCCTCAACAACAACGCCGATATTTTTTATTTTGTAATCGACTATTTTGTTATTTTCCATTAGAACCATTTTTGTGGTGGTTGAACCAACATCTATGCCCAAAATCATCCTTTCACCCGATTATATGTTCATGCTTTATATTCTATAATCAAAAAAATAAAATTTAAGACCTTAAACTCCTAATTCTCTCCTTAACTCTCTTTCCAATCTGCATAATCTCTTCATTTTCCAATGGATTTGGGATAACTCCATTTTTATTTTTGTAAATCTTCTTAGCAAGTTCTCTATAAATTGATGCAATCTCACTGTCTGGGGCATATTCAATAACCGTCTTACCCTCAATCTCCGCCTCAGCAATTAACAAAGAATTTGGAATTTTACCAATAATCTCAGTTCCCAATTTTTTAGCAAACTCAGTAACAATATCCTCCGCATCCAAAGAACCCCTAACGTTATAAATTAAACCACCTAACCTACTTCCACCTCTTTTTGCAAATTCTTTCATCCCTCTGCAAATATTGTTTGCAGCATACATAGCCATGTAATCGGAAGAAGTAACAATATAAATTTGCTCAGCCAACCCCATCCTCAAAGGCATGGCAAACCCCCCACAAACAACATCCCCAAGGACATCATATAAAACAACATCAACTCCCAACTCTTCAAAAACATTCATCTTCTTTAACAAATCAATAGCAACAATAACACCCCTCCCAGCACACCCATAACCCGGCTTAGGACCCCCCGCCTCAATACAATAAATGCCCTTATATCCCTTATAAACAATCTCATCTATGTCTATTCTCTTTTCTATATCACTTAAACTCATTTTCTCCATACCTTTCTCTCTCAACGTATCTAAAACCGTTGGAATCTCTTCTCCTCCCCTTAAATTCGATGTACAATCATGCTTCGGGTCGCAACCAACAACCATAACCCTTTTCCCTTCATCTGCCAATGCCGCCGCTATATTACAGACAGTTGTTGATTTTCCAATTCCTCCTTTCCCATAAAATGCTATTTGCTTCATCATTTCACCCTTTTTTATTTAATCAATAAAATAACAGCACAGTAAAAATTCCAGATGTAAGTTTGTGATTAACTCAAAAATTTACCACCCGTTTAAAAATAAAAATTAGTCGTTTACGCTGACATTAGATATAAAGAAATTTTTTATAAAGTTATGAGTATTAGAGAAAATAGAAGTTATTTAAATTTATTTATATATTTCATATCATAAACAACTAAATAAGAAACGATTACTCCCAAATCCCAACAAACATAACGTGGTCTTTTTCGAACGGCTCAATATTTACTTTATCAACAATCTTAAAACCTCCATTTTCCAAAATTTCCTTTTGTTCTTTAAATATTTCTTTTGGATCTTTTGTAACATCTATACTCCTTGCTTTTATAGAGATCATTCCATAACCGCCTTTTTTCAAAAACCACTTTGCATTTTTAATTAAAATCTCTGCCTGATTTGGTTGGGCAACGTCCTCATAGATAACATCAACCTTCTCCACAATAAACGCATATTCTTGGGGTTTATTTGCATCTCCAAGTATGGGAATTAGATTTTTTCTATCCTCACAAACCTCTAAAAACTCCCTCATAATTCTTGGGGAGTATTCAACTGAATAAATTGGGGATTTTTCAACAATATCGGCAACATGAGATGGTGTTGTTCCTGCTGATGCCCCCAAATAAAGAACTTTTGTACCTTTTTTTATGGGCATTACTTTTAACCCGTTTATTATTGCCGCTGCCAATTTACTTTTGTTTGGATTCCATATTCTATACTCAACTCCATTAACTTTTATGAGTTTTTCTCCATAGACTCTTTTTCCTTCAACGAGGGATTTTGTCGCTATTCTTCTTAAGCCATCACCTAAATCAACTTCATATATATTTTCAAAGATTTCTTTTATCTTTATATCTTCCATTTTATCACCAAAATTATAATTAAAATTAAATAAAAATGAGGTGCTATATATTAATTTGTTAAGGACAATAAATCAACTGTAAAATTCCAATTAACTTCTTAATTTCATTGAAGTTTTTAGCCATTATAACGCAAACAACTTAATAGTTTAACCTCCCAAAAAATAATTTTTAAATAATAATAAAGAACTTGAATATCTTATCAGAAAATACTTAAAAAGTTATTAAGGGGGAAAATGGACGCCTTGTTATTTATTTCATTGAGCTTTTTTATAAATATGGTAATATATTCTGTATCAAAAAACCGCACAAACAAAAAATTTAAGAATGTTGTTGGAAAAATAAAAATGAACCATCTCTACCTCATGTATGGGAAAAAAGCAAAGTATGATAAGATTTTATTACCAATTTTAATTGGAATTTTTATAATTTTATATTTTTATTAGATATATTTATCTACAATTTAAACATTAATATTTATAAATTAATTACTGCAATAACCTCTGAAATTTTAATAATATTATCCTTAGTAATTTTTTGGAAATCCATAAATAGGGATGAAGATGTTTATATTTGCAAAGATGGAATAAGATATGGAAATTTATTTGTAAAATGGGAAGATTTTGATGGATATATAAAAAAAGATGGATATCTTATTTTAAAAAGAAAGATAAACTCAAAGTTTATTCAAATATTATCAACACCAATGAAAATTTATTTAAAGGATGATATTGAAGACATAGTAAAAATTTATTTGAAAGAAATTGGAAGATAACATGGAATTCAATATTTTAGATGATGTTATAACTATTTTATTATTTGTTTCAATAATAAAATCAAAACATAAAAACATCTTATAAAATAAAAAAGAGTATTTTGGGGTCTGTCCAATATGAGTATTGGTGAGTAAATACCCATATTGGACTTGGGCGTCATCAGCCACACAAGAGTGTCTCTGCCCCTGTCGTGGACATAAAAACCTAACGGTTTTTAAGTTCTCGTCGCTTCGCTCCGAGATGACCCCAAGCTCCACCCATCTATCTTTTTATCTTTATAAAGTTCTACATAAATATATCGAAAACTCATAAACACACATATCCTCACAAATACTCACAAAAAACTAAACAGTTTTGAACGGCATTTTAGATTAAATAAATTATTCTCTACTCTTTGTTTTTCCTATAACTTTTCTCTCAATTTTTCCTTTTTTTCCTTTTTTCTTCTCTTTCTTTTTCTTTGGTTTTTCTTTTTTTGGTTTCTTTTCTTTTTTCTTACCTTTTTTTGCTTTTTCTTTCTTTTTCTTCTTTGGTGGTTTTGGATATCTCTTTCTAATTTCTTCAACTTTCTTCTCCAATTGCTCTAAAAGCATATCTCCAATGTAATTCCCAAACATGTCTGCCCTTGCAGCAATTGAAATCTTACACGCTAAAGCTCTTGCTATCTTCCCACGCAAATATTTTGGTGAACTTTGAATGAACGGATGCTGATAAATTACTCCATGCTTTGGAGGTTCTGCCCCTTCCCTTAAATGAGCGAATAACGCTTTCTCCGCCCCTAAAACCTGAACTGTAGATGCTGGGAATTTTGCAAGTTTCTCTAATCCTCCAGCCAAACTTATCAATCTTGCTCCTAAAGATGCTCCAGCAACTTTCGTTAAATTTGGGGCAAATTCCTCCATAAGATCCTCTAAATAACTTTGTAACTCTTTCCTTCTTTCATACAACCTTTTTATCTCCTCAGCCATGTCCCTTAAAATTCTCAAGTCCTCCTCTGATATATCCCCACCCATAGATGACTTTGCAGATTCTGCAAGCTCCTTTGCTATATTTGATGGAAGTATCTTTTTAAGTTGGGATTTTGTAAATTTCTCCCTCTCTCCAAATTGAGTAATCAAATTTACATAAAGTTCATGCTTTTTGATAATTTTGTCCATTTCAGGGAAATATAAGGAATACCACTCTCTAATTCTCTCAGAGAGTAAGTTTAAAGTTTTGTCTAAATCATCCAGTGCCTCAACTGTCTGAATAATCAATTTATCCTTTTGTTGGGAAAAGGATTTCATAGATAACTTTGTCAACTCCAAAGCCCAAAAATTCATCTTATTTATAAAGTCATTATAATCTTCAAAAACCCCAAACTTTCTTCCTAACTCATATAAATTAGCTCTAACGATTTCTCCAGCGACGTTAGGTTTACCAAAAACCTCCACATCAACTTCATCATCAACATTCCACTCTTTCTTTAAATCTTCAATTATGCCCTGCACATTCCCTCTCTTCAAATCATATAGTATTTTTGGGATTTCTTCTTCATTAAAAATCTTGTAATACTCAATATCATCAATAGTGTAAGTGTAACTCTCTTTTTCTTTTAAAGCAAATGCTCCAAATGGTGAAAAGGCAATAAATAACATCTCATCACCCCTTAAATGAAAATCTTATTTTATTGTTCATCAACCTACTTTATATTTCTTTGTATGTATCTTTAAAGTTAATTTTATCAAATTTAAAAATTCAGAAAATTTGTGGGTATAAATAAATTTAAAAATAGCAATAAAACAAAAAAAACAAATCCCCAAATTAACTGGATCTAAAAAAGCAATTTAAGAGCCCCTATATTTTAATGCTTAATTAATATTAAAGCCTAGCCCTTAAAAAAGTTAAACAGAAGTTATTTAGTAAGGAACTGGTAGTCCTAACTCCTCTCTTTGAAACTTTTAAAAAAAGTTAAGCAAAACCTGTCGGTTTTGCAGCTCGAACCTTACGGTTCGATTAGGCGAAATCAAAGATTTAGTTGAATAACTACGTTATTCAACTTCCCTGCAACCGAAGGTTGCAGTGGACGCTGCTCGAAGCTTCGCTTCGATTTCATCAAAAGGGATGCACTGACCTGAAACTTTTAAAAAAGTTTCATCAAAGGGATGCATTGCTTCGCTTCGCTCAGCAATGCCTCTTAGTAAGGAACGGGTAATCCTAACTCTTTTCTATGTTCGATTTCTTTTGTATTTTTCTCTTTTTTAGTTAGGGCTAATTTTTCGACTAATCCTAAACCTGGTTTGACTTCTTCTATTGGTTTAATTTCTAAGTAGCCATCTTCAACCATTTTGTTGAAGAATTCTTCCCCTCTTATAGTTCTTACGAATACGGTGCTCCAACCATCTGGACTACCAACAGAACCGGTTGAAATGTCTGCCAACTCAGCAGTGTAGTCAGTACAAACGTGGCATGCAATTTGCTCGTAAGGATGGGTCTCTTTCAACTTGATAGCCTTTGTCTCACCCCATTTTGTATAAACCCAAAACTTACCCTTCCCAATATCCATCTTAACAACGTCCTCCATCTTAACTCCACAGTGTTCTTCAACAATCGTCTTCAACCCCATGTATGGGAAGTTTTCCATACAAAAGATACCGATTGTTAAAGCGATTTTGCTGTCAGTGTGTCTAAATCCTACTGGATACTTCATTAACTTTCTAACGGCTCTTATTTGGCATGGAGTTCCGACGATACCAACTTTTTCTAATGCATATTCTCTAACTGCACTTTTTAAAACGCTTATGTTTGGGCAGACTGTGTATTTAGTTCCTGCCGCTTCTAAAACTTCCTCTGGAGTTGTAGCAACTTTCGGAACTGCTTTAAATTCTCCTGCATTATCTGCAACAATAACCCCATCTAATAATCCATTCTCTAAACCATAGATGAATGCTGCTGAAACGATTCCCCCATCTTGAGACTTTTTTAATATTTTCTTATCAGTCGCCCTCGCAGAGACGACAGTTTTATACTTTCCAAAAGCATCCACAAATACCACCTCTCTAACTACTATAGCTCAATTTATTCGATCTCTTCAATTAATTTTGGGAATCTGATTCTTGGACATTGGACTGAACATGCTCCACACTTAATACAGAGTTCTTTCAACACGTTTGGTCTCCCATCGAGCATTTCAATTGCCCTCGTTGGACATGCTGCTGCACAAGTCCCACAACCCATACAGAGGGATTTATTAACAACTTTGTATAGCAAATCACAACCACACACTTCTGTTTTATTTGCTAATTCAGCATATGGCTCCAAATATACGGTATCCCCATTTAATGCTGCCCCTATCAATTTTACAATAGATTCAGTTGATGGAGGACATCCTGGAAGTGCCAAATCAACCTTTATTACTTCCCCTATTGGAACAAATGAACTATGAACTGGTTTTGACATTTGGTTTCCTCTGCAGAATCTTGTAACTCCACCAGTCGCAGCACAAGCCCCCAAAGCAACAACAATCTTTGATTTTTCCCTAACTTCAAGAATTTCTTTTAGTGAGTGCTCATCATCTAAGCAAACACTACCCTCCACAAGCGCAATATCGATATCATCAGGAATTTTTCTTTCAATAATTATCTTATCATCTATTTCTTTTATCTCTGTCTTTTCATCCACCAGAGTTAATGCATAGACCAATTCCACCTTATTTAAAATATCCAAAAGTTGCTCATAGGTATCTGCAAGAGATATCAAACATCCTGTACATCCACACATGTGTATGTGTGCTATTTTTACCATAGTTTCCCCCCCACAAATTTATTTATTTTAATAACTCATCTAAAACCATCTCAACAGCCCTATCTACTGCATTTTTAACCTCTTCTGACAATTCAAGGCATATATCTGGGGCAGTCATATTTTTTGATTGGCATCCAATAACTACAACCTCTATGCCATATTTTTCATTAATCTCCTTTATCAGTCCTGCAAGGGGCATGTCATGAGCATCTATGTAGTATTTTTTTATCTTTGGTAAATCATTTGGATATAATTTTATCAATTCTCCCGGTTTTAATCCAAAATCAATTGCATCTATGATTATAATCTTTTTTATTGGCGTATCTTCATCAATTAAAGAAAGTATATAGTGAGATGCTCCAGTTCCAGCATCGATAATTCCTATTTTATTAGAATTTAGGGCGGGAATTTTTTCTTTTAATGCATTTAACTTGTTTACAACCGCATATCCAAACCCATCATCACCAAACAGAACATTTCCACATCCAAGGATTAAAATTTCTTTATTCAAATATTCTGGCATGTTTATCCCGTTTATTTTAGTATTTTCTCATCAACCACTCTACCATCATAATCCTTAACAATCATGTGGGTTGCACATGAAATACATGGATCATAAGCCCTAACAACATATTCTGCAAACTTATAATGACTCCCTTCAATTGCCTTACTAATAACTGGAATGTTCCATGTTGTTGCAACAATCGCATTGTAATAAACTATATTTCCTCTCTTGTCTATTGCTGCTTGGTGTGTGTTATGTCCCCTTGCTGCCTCATGAACACCTAAACCTGCTTTTTCACCATCTCCAATTATTGGTTCATCAGATAATGTTTTTCCGTTTACGTTTAGTTCATCAAGAATTTCCATTGCTCTCTTAACTAAAACCTCCAATTCATAAGCTCTTGCTATATTTATCGCCATGGCTCCTTTTTCTTTAAAATCAAAGAATTTTCTAAATCTTGCTCTTGGTCCAACTTCTGCCAATCTTCCATTGTATGTTGGGATTGTTGTTGATGCCTGTAATGCAACGTCTTTTTCATAAAACTCGAAAGGAGTATATTCCACAACTTTACTTTGGTCAATTGCTGTTCTATCTCCATAGGTTGGGTGCGTTGCTATATAACCAAAGTCATGATATCCAAGTTTTTCTGGCAGTTCTGTTCCATTAGTTAATGTTCTACTCTCAAATATTGGAACTAAATATTCTATTTGCTCTTTTGCAAGTTTTTCATATTCTTTGCATTTGTAGTATATTTTTGTCTTCGCAGATTCTGTTATGTTCTTTGCCATTCCTCCAATTCTAATGTTTGGTGGATGAATTCCCTCCCCTCCAACAACATCAACAATATACTGGGCAATTTTTCTCATTTTTTGGACTCTTTTTATAAATTCTACCCTATCCTTCTCTGGAACAAAGTCAGGCGATATTAAAAACTGATGCAACGGGTGAGAGTGCATTTTATTTGCAATTCCTATTAACTCTCTCAACAATAAACCATCTTTTGGAGGTGTTATGTTGCATGCGTCTTCTATAGCCTCAACTGATGAAATTGCATGAGCCACTGGGCAAACTCCACAAAACCTCATAACTGCAATAGGTGCAAATTCTGCTGGTTTACCAACCAAAAACTTCTCAAATCCTCTAACTGGAGTTACACTTAAATAATATCCTTTCTCAACAATTCCTTCGTCATCAACCTTTAAAACCAACTTTGCATGCCCTTCATGTCGCGTTGTAGGATGAATCTCCACGACCTTACCCATAATACCACCTTATTTGAAAAATTGATGTAGATATTATTAAAAGTGATATCTATTAAAATTTATTGTTTAGTTAAAATGAAAAATTATATATGTTAAAATAAAATTTTGAATTTTTATTAAAAAATAACAAAAATTAGAAAATAATATTACAAAATATGTATCTATTTTTAAAAATTAAATAAACTGAGGATATAATATCAACATAAAGTATGACAAAATTGAAAATAAAAATTATTTTTTGATTTTTGCCTTATTTTACTGTAGAATTCCCCAAAATCAATTTTAACATTCTTTTCTTGTTTTTTGATATCCAAAAATTCAACTTAAAGAATATAGTAATTTAAAATCTTAATATCTATATAAAATTTTCTATTTGGTTCTAAATGAATTGTTATATATATTAAAAATTGTTATGGTATGTTTGATTAGTTTTCGTAATATGGATATCAAAATATTTAATGGTGATCTAATGTCTGAATGGGAGCCAAAAATTATCGGATTTTGTTGCAACTGGTGCACCTATGGTGGAGCAGATACCGCAGGAGTAGGAAGGATGCAATATCCTCCAAGCATAAGGATAATTAGAGTTATGTGTTCCGGAAGAATTGAACCATCTCTTGTTTTGAAGGCGTTCAGGGAAGGTGCAGATGGTGTTTTTGTTGGGGGCTGTCACTTAGGGGATTGCCACTACGATTCTGGAAACTACAAATGGCAAAGAAGAGTCATGATGTTGTATGATTTGTTAGAAGAACTGGGCATTGAAAGAGAAAGGTTAAGGCACGAATGGATTTCCGCATCAGAAGGAGAAAAATTCCAACAAACGATGATTGAATTCTACAACACAATAAAATCTCTCGGACCTTGCAAATTAAAAGAAAAATTAAACGAATAAGGTGATTAAATGGTAAAAATAGCAACAACATGGCTATGCTGCTGTTCTGGGTGCCATATAAGTTTGTTAGATTTGCATGAAGAGCTTTTGAACTTGTTAGAAAATGTTGAGCTTGTTCATTGTCCAGTATTAATGGATGTTAAGGAAATTCCAGATGAGATTGATGTTGCTTTAATTGAAGGTGGAATAAGAAACGAAGAGAACTTAGAAATTGCCAAAGAAATGAGAAAAAAGGCAAAGATAGTTATTGCCTTTGGAACATGTGCCACATTTGGAGGAGTTCCAGGATTAGGCAACCTCTATTCAAATGATGAGATATTGGAGAAGGTTTACAAAACAACATTAACAACAAAGAACGATAACGGCATTATTCCAAACGAAGAAGTTCCTCCATTAACTTCAAGAGTTAAACCACTATCTGAGGTCATAGATGTCGATTACTTCATCCCAGGATGTCCACCAAACCCAGAAATAATAGCCAACATAATAAAAGCATTGTTAGAAGGAAAAGAACCAGAATTACCAAAGAAAAATATGTGTGATGAATGTCCAAGGAAAAAAAGCGATGATGGTGTTGCAATTGAAACAATAAAAAGAAAATATGAAGGAAATCCAGATCCAGAAAAATGTCTATTAGAGCAAGGTTATCTCTGCTTAGGTCCTGCAACAAGGGAAGGTTGTGGAGCAGCATGTCCAAGTGTGGGAGTTCCATGTAGCGGTTGTAATGGACCAACAGACGCTATTGTTGACCAAGGAGCTAAGATGATATCTGCTTTATGTTCCGACTTTGGAATTGATAAGGATAGAGAAGTAGACCCAACAATATTGCCAAAATCAATAAAAGACAAAATTGGCTGTTTCTACAAGTTCACCCTTCCAAGTGCCTTAATCCCTATTAGGATAAAACATAGTCATGATTAGAATTTTTTGTAATGTTATTAGTATTTTTAGCATATAATAAAAAACACGAAAACACCATAAAATTTGAAATTACGGTGATAAAATGGTAAAATTGTCAATTGAACCAGTTACGAGGGTTGAAGGACATGGAAAAATAACAGTATCCTTTGACGAGAATGGGAACTTAGATAAGGTCCATTTCCACGTTGTTGAGGTTAGAGGATTTGAGAAGTTTTTAGAAGGGAGATACATAGAGGACGCCCCAATATACACCCCAAGGATTTGTGGGATATGTCAAGTTGCCCACCATTTGGCAAGTGCTAAGGCAGTAGATGCAGTATTTGGTGTAAAAATCCCAGAAACTGCCAATCTCTTGAGAAATTTAATGCACCAAGGGTCAACAATCCACAGCCATGCACTCCACTTTTACATGCTCGCTGCACCAGATTTGATGTTCCCTACAACAGACGATGTTTTAAAGAGAAATTTAATTGGCATTGCAAAAGAACACCCAGAAATCGTTAAAGATGCAATAGAGTTGAGAAAAATAGGGCAGACAATTGTTAAAGTTGTTGGGGGTAGGGCAATCCACCCGGTTACATGTGTAGTTGGGGGGCAGTCAAAACCATTGAAAGAAGAAGAAAGGGAAGAATTATTAAAATTGTCTGAAAGGGCAATTGAACTTTCTGAAAAGTCCATTGAAATTGGAAAAAAACTCATTGAGAACATAAAAGAAAAAGATTTATTAGATATTGGCTATTTTGAATCCTACCACATGGGTATGGTAAATGATGGAGTTCATGAACTCTATGATGGAAAAATTAGAGTAGTTAATGCAGAGGGGAAAGTTGAGTATGAATTTGATCCATCAGAATACATGAACTACATTGCTGAGGGAGTTAGGCCATATTCTTACTTAAAATTCCCATACTTAAAAGATAAAGGGGAAGAAGGAGGAGTTTATAGGGTAAATACGTTATCAAGGTTAAATGTCGCAGATAAAATGGCAACACCATTAGCACAAAAATACTATGAAGAATTCGTTAAAGAATTTGGAAAACCATGCCACTACCCAATGCTCTTCCACTATGCAAGGTTAATTGAGCTCCTCTCAAGTGCTGAAAAGGTAAAAGAACTTTTAGAGAATGATAAAATCGTTGGAGAAGATATAAGAGCAGAACCAGAAGATATTGTTGGAGAAGGAGTTGGATGCGTTGAGGCACCAAGGGGAACACTAATCCACCACTTCAAAACAAATGAGGAAGGAATCATAACCGATGCAAATTTAATTGTTGCAACAGTCCAAAACAACCCTGCTATGGATATTGGAGTTAGAAAGGTTGCTGAAAAATACTTAAAAAGCCCAGACGATGCAAATCCACAAGTCCTAAACTACATGGAAATGGTAATTAGGGCCTATGATCCATGCTTATCATGTGCAACCCACGTAATTGGAAACTCTGAGAATGGCCTTTCATTAGAGGTTTACAAGAAAAATGAATTAGTCAAAGTCATAAGGGGATAAAATGATAGTGATAAATACGGAGGATTGTTACTTATGCAAAGCGTGTGAAAGGGCATGTCCTAATGAAGCGCTAAAGCTTAATCCCCTTAAGGTTTGTATGTTATGTGGAAACTGTGTCAATGCATGCCCAAATGATGCGTTAAGTTTGAGAGAAATCAACATAGATGGTAAAAAAATTAAGCAAATAGGTTATAACCCAAGCAAATGCGATTTATGCGGGGAATGTGTAAAAGTCTGCCCAAATAACCTGAAAATTGAAGAAAATAAATTAAAAGGATTTTGTGTTGGATGCATGAAGTGTATCGATGCCTGTCCAGATGGGTTCGTTGGAATGGAAGGAGTTGTTGAACCAAACAAAAAAGAAATCATACTTCCAAAAGAACCAATTGTTGTTACAGATGACTGTATTGGATGTGGAATTTGTGCTAATGAATGTCCAGTAAATGCCATAGAGATTAAAGATAATAAAGCGGTTGTTGATGAGAGCAAATGTATTTACTGCAGTATATGTGCCCAAACATGTCCATGGAATGCAATATTTGTTGCAGGTAGAAAAGTTCCAAAAAGAGACAAAACAATTAAGAAGTTTGAAGTTGATGAGGAACTTTGCATTGGATGTGGAGTTTGTGTAGAGGTTTGCCCAAGAAATCTCATAAAAATAGAAAACATGGTAGCAATTCCACCAGTAGGATGTCCAGCGTGTGGCTTATGTGTTAATGCATGTCCAGTAAATGCAATAACTTTGGAAGTTGAGTATGAGCCACCAAAACCTGTAAGTGAAGAAGGGCTTGTGTGGGTTGAGGAAAACTGTAACTATTGCGGTTCATGTGCAATGAAGTGTCCAACAAGAGCTATAAGAGTAATTAACAAGAGGGGAATGGAGCTTCCAACAAAGAGGAAGACGGAGGAAAAAGAAAAGTTCAGAATGTGTGTAAGATGCGGAGCATGTACAGTGGCATGTCCAACAGGTGCATTGAAGTTAGGTAAAATAACCCACAACGGAAAAGAATACAACAGGATCGAATTCAAACCACATCTATGTAACAAATGTGGCAAGTGTGTTGAAATCTGCCCATATAACGTGTTGGAGTTAACTGACAACAACGAAATGCCATTAAAAGGATTCTGTGTAATGTGCTTGAAGTGTGTTGAAGCATGTGAGAAGATTAAAAGAAATGCATTGGCATTGAAATAATTTTTTACACATTCTTATTAGAAAAACCAATCACCAAATTAATAAATCAAATATCAACAAAATATACTAAATTACCAATAACATTTGGTGATAACATGGAAGAGCCAAGAATCGGAGTATATGTCTGTCATTGTGGAGTTAACATTGGAGGAGTCGTTGATTGTCCAGAAGTTGCTGAATTTGCTAAGACATTAAAAAATGTTGTTGTTGCAAGAGATTACAAATATATGTGTGCCGACCCAGGGCAAGAGATGATTAAGAAGGATATTGAGGAATACAATTTAAACAGAGTTGTTGTTGCTGCCTGTTCTCCAAGGTTACACGAGCCAACATTTAGAAGATGTGTTGCTGAAGCAGGATTAAACCCATTCTTATTCGAGTTTGCAAACATAAGGGAACACTGTTCATGGGTTCACATGCATGAAAAGGAAAAAGCAACAGAAAAGGCAAAAGATTTAGTAAGAATGGCAGTAGCAAAGGCAAGGTTGTTGGAGCCATTAGAATTCATCAAAGTTGGAGTTACAAGAAGGGCATTGGTTATTGGAGGGGGAGTTGCTGGAATTCAGACTGCATTAGATTTAGGAGATATGGGATTTGAGACCATACTGGTTGAAAAATCCCCTTCTGTTGGAGGAAGAATGGCACAATTAGACAAAACATTCCCAACAAACGACTGTTCTATCTGTATATTGGCTCCAAAGATGGTTGATGTTGCAAAACATCCAAATGTTAAACTCTACGCATATTCAGAGGTTGTAGATGTCCAAGGATACATTGGGAACTTTAAGGTTACAATAATGAAAAAGCCAAGATACATTGATGAAACAAAATGTACTGGATGTGGACAGTGTGCAGAAGTTTGTCCAATAGATGTGCCAAATGAATTTGATATGGGTCTTGGAATGAGAAAAGCAATCTACAAACCATTCCCACAAGCAGTTCCAGCAAAATACACTATTGACAAGGAACACTGTATAGAATGTGGATTATGTGCTAAGGTTTGTGGTCCTAATGCCATCGACTTTTCCCAAAAACCAGAGTTCATTGAGGTTGAGGTTGGAACAATAATTTGTGCTATTGGTTATGATGTATTTGACCCAACAGTTAGGGAAGAGTATGGATATGGAGTTTATGACAACGTTATAACTGCTCTTGAATTGGAGAGGATGATTAATGCCTCAGGTCCAACAGGAGGAAAAGTAATTAGGTTGAGCGATGGTAAAAAACCAAAGAGAATTGCATTCATTCAATGTGTTGGTTCAAGGGATGCAAAAGTTGGCAACAAATACTGTTCCAATGTCTGTTGTATGTATGCAATGAAAAACTCACAATTAATCAAAGAAAAATCCCCAGATACGGAGATAGACATTTACTACATGGATATTAGGGCATTTAGCAAAGGATATGAGGAATTCTACGAAAGAAGTGCAAAACAATATGGCATTACATTCATAAGGGGTAGACCTGCTCAGATTTTAGAGGATCCAAAAACCAAGAACTTAATTGTTAGAGCAGAAGATACCTTATTGGGAGAAATAATCGAAAAGGAGTATGATTTGGTTGTTCTTTCAGTTGGTATGGTGCCAACAAAATCAGCTGATGAGATCCAAAAAATCTTAGGTATCTCAAGAACACCAGACCAATTCTTCATGGAGGCACACCCAAAATTAAGACCCGTCGATACAGCAACAGATGGGGTTTATTTAGCAGGGGCATGTCAAGGACCAAAAGATATTCCTGCTTCAGTAGCACAAGGTTCCGCAGCGGCAGCAAGGGCTGCAATTCCATTGGCTAAGGGAGAAGTTGAAGTCGAACCAATTGTTGCAACAGTAAATGAAGAAATTTGCGGTGGATGTGGAGTCTGTGTAAAACAATGCCCTTATGGAGCCCCAAGGTTAGTTGAAAAAGATGGTAGAAAGGTTGCAGAGGTTATTGCTGCGTTGTGTAAAGGATGCGGAACATGTGCTGCTGGATGTCCAAGTGGAGCATTAGAACAGAAACACTTCAAAACTATTCAATTATTCAAGCAAATTGAAGGAGCATTCAAAGACCCTGCATAAATCTATAGTATATGCCTAAAAGTCCTAAATTCCAAATTTTATTCCAAATTTTCAAATTTCTCTATTCAATCAGTTAAATTGCACAAAGATTATTTAAGGTGGTTCTATGGAGATAGTAAAGGACGTGGTGTGTCCATTTTGTGGGACGTTGTGTGATGACATAATATGCTATGTTGAAAATAACCACATAGTTGGAACAAAAAACGCATGTAGAATTGGACACAGCAAATTTACCCATAGAGATGGGGCAGTTAGATATACAGAGCCGTTAATGAGGGAAAATAAAAAAGATGATTTCAAAAAAGTGGATTGGGACACAGCAATAGAAAAAACAGCAGAGATATTGGTAAATGCTAAAAGACCAATATTATATGGATTCTCAGCAACTGAATGCCACGCACATGCGTATGGAATGAAATTGGCCGAAATGGTTGGAGGGGTTGTAAGCAATACAGCAGAGGTTTGTCATGGGCCAAGTGTTTGGGCACTGCAAGATGTTGGCTATCCAATCTGCACATTAGGGGAAGTAAAGAACAGAGCAGATGTTGTAATATACTGGGGATGCAACCCAATGCATGCACACCCAAGACACATGGGTAGGTATGGAGTGTTTGCGAGAGGATTTTTCAGAGAGAGAGGAAGAAGTGACAGAACCTTAATAGTTGTTGATCCAAGAAAGACAGATACTGCAAAGTTAGCTGATATCCACTTACAGGTTGAGCAACATAAGGACTATGAGTTAATAAGTGCAATGAGGGCAGTATTGAAAGATTTTGAGTTGCAAGTTGACAAAGTTGCAGGGATTCCAGTTGAGTTAATTTATGAGGCAGTCGATATTCTTAAAAACGCCCAATTTGGAATCCTATTCTTTGGTATGGGAGTTACCCAATCAAAAAGCAAACATAGAAACATAGACAATGCTATCCAATTGGTTGTTGACTTAAATGCTTACACAAAATTCTCACTCATTCCAATGAGAGGACACTACAACGTAAACGGATTCAACCAGGTCTGTACATGGGTCTCTGGCTTTCCATTATGTGTAGATTACTCAAGAGGATACCCAAGATTCAACCCGGGAGATACGAGTGTAACTGATTTACTAATAAGGAAAGAGGCAGATGCTATGCTCAACATTGCCTCTGATCCAGGAGCACACTTCCCAAATAAGGCTGTGGAGGGAATGGCAGAAATCCCACTAATAGCAATAGAGCCCCACAGAACCCCAACGACAGAATTGGCAAACATTATTCTACCCCCAGCAATTGCAGGTGTAGAATGTGAAGGAACTGCTTATAGAATGGATGGAGTTCCTATTGAATTAAAAAAAGTCATAGAGCCCCCAGAAGGCGTTTTATCAGACAGAGAAATCATGAAAAAAATTATCCGCAAAGTCAAAGAACTTTTGTAATCATAACATTTTCTTATATTTTTTTCGTTATTTAGTAATACTTTTTTAAAATTTATATTATTATAATAACAAAAATTTAAATTAAGTAGTAAATTTTATATACAACAACCAAAGGTGATATTAACATAAGTAGAGTAATACGGTGATAATTATGAATATAAAAATAAGCATCGAAAAGTTAAAATTAGTAAGACCAAAGGAAAATCCAAAAAATGCAAATTTAAAATTGGATGTAAATTGGGACATAACATACAAAAAAATAAGTAACAATTCATTTGGTTATATATGCAATTTAAAAATGGAGGGGGAATTTCCAACATTATTTGTTATTGAGGGTGCTGTGGAGTTTGAAGAAAGTATTAACCACATTCCAGATGATATCTCGCAATCAATATTAGATAGTTTATTTCAAATTTTAGTAAATATGATAACCATAACAAAAGAAATACATATTGAAGTTAAAGATTTCCCACTCGCAGAAATTCCCGCTCAAAAGGTTGCATCATAAACAAGGTGGTAGAATGAAAATTATACACACAATATGCCCAAGTTGTAGCGTTGGATGTGGAATAGATTTAATTGTTGAGAATGACAAGGTTGTAGGGACTTATCCATACAAAAAACATACAATAAATGAAGGAAAAAACTGTTTAACTGGAAAAAACTGCTACAAAATAATTTACCATGAGAAGAGATTAAAAAAACCATTAATTAAGAAAAATGGGAAGTTTGTTGAAGTTAGTTGGGATGAGGCTTTGGAGTTAATAGCAAATAAATTAAAAAGTTACAATCCAGAAGATATTGGCTTTATTGCTTCTGGAAAATGCACAAATGAAGATAACTATGCACTAAAAAAGTTTGCAGAAACTCTCGGAGTTAAAAATATAGGGCATTGTATATGCAACTCCCCAAAAGTTGGTTTGGATAAAGAGACTGCGTCAATTGATGACATTGAGAATGCAGAAGTTATTTTAATATTTGGAGATGTATTTGGACAGAATGCCCTAATTGGAAGGAAAGTAATTAAAGCAAAAGAAAAAGGGGCTGATGTCATTGTTATTGATAGAATAGAGAAAGAAATAACCAAATTAAATTCAGATGAGTTCATAAAGGTTAATGACTTTGTGGAATTTTTAAGCAATCCCAATGATGAAATAGTAAAGAAACTCAGTGAAAAGAACTCAATTATAATATTTAATGCTCTAACAACAGAGGAAGAATGTGATTTAGCATATAAATTGGCAGAAAAAACAAATAGCAAAATATTGCCAATTGCAAAACATTGCAACACCGTTGGAGCTACAATGGTTGGCATTTCTGCTTTAAATAAGGATGAGATTATCAATTTGATAAAAAGTGTCAAATGCCTCTATATTATGGGTGAAAATCCAGCATTAATTGATGATGAAGCATTAAAAAATGTTGAATTTTTGGTTGTTCAGGATATTATAATGAGCGAAACCGCAGAACTTGCTGATGTAGTGTTGCCTTCTGCATGTTGGGCAGAAAAAGAGGGAACATTCACCAATACAGAAAGGAGAACACAAAAAATAAATAAGGCAGTAAATCCACCAGGAGAGGCATTGGAAGATTGGAGAATAATAAAGAATCTCGCTGAAAAAATGGGAATTGATTTGGGATTTAGTTCAGTTGAAGACATCCAAAAGAATTATGTAAAATTTAAACAAGTCAGTTATAGTCGTTCTACAATTAAATGATGGTTAACATAACTCTAATTTAAATTGGAGTTTCGTTAAATTTACTTAAAATTGAAATTTTAAGTTGTAAATAGTGGCTGTATTTTGTAGAACGACTATAAAAGGTGGTATCATGGATAAATATGTGTTAGTTCAGGCAACTGATGAAGAAATTTTAAAAAAGGCGGAATGTGGTGGGGCAGTTACAGCATTGTTCAAATATCTTTTGGATAAAAAACTTGTTGATGGCATCTTAGCATTAAAGAAAGGAGAGGATATTTACGATGGAATCCCAGCGTTCATAACAGATTCAGAGGAACTAATTGAAACTGCCGGTTCTCTGCACTGTGCTCCAACGAATTTTGGGAAGTTGGTAAAAAATTATTTGGCAGATAAGAGGATTGCAGTTTCCGTTAAACCGTGTGATGCAATGGCGATAAGGGAATTAGCAAAGTTAAACCAAATTAACTTAGATAATGTTTATATGATTGGCCTAAACTGTGGGGGGACTATAAGTCCAATTACGGCAATGAGGATGATAGAGTTGTTTTATAAGGTTGATCCAAAAGATGTTGTGAAGGAGGAAATTGATAAAGGGAAGTTTATTATCAAGTTGAAGAATGGGGAACATAAGGCAGTAAAAATTCATGAGTTGGAGGTGAAGAGTTTCGGAAGGAGGAGGAATTGTCAGAGATGTGAATTAAAAATTCCGAGAAATGCGGATTTGGCATGTGGGAATTGGGGAGCAGAGCCAGGATGGACGTTCGTTGAGATTTGTTCAGAGAAAGGAAGAGAACTCATTGAAAACGCTGAAAAAGAGGGTTATATAAAAACTAAAAAACCATCTGAGAAAGGCATTGAGATTAGGGCAAAGATAGAGAATAGTATGATCAAACTCGCTAAAAATTTCCAAAAGAAACATCTTGAAGAGAATTACCCAAGCATTAAAGAATGGCAAAAGTATTGGAACAGATGCATTAAATGCTATGGATGTAGAGACGCATGTCCAATCTGTTTCTGTATTGAATGTAAGTTAGAGAAAGATTATGTTGATGAGAAAGGCAAAATCCCACCAAACCCACTAATGTTCCAAGGTATTAGATTATCTCACGTCTCCCAAAGTTGTATAAACTGTGGACAATGTGAGGATGTTTGCCCAATGGACATACCACTCGCATACATCTACCACAGAATGCAACTAAAATTCAGAGACACCTTTGGCTATATACCAGGAGTCGATGACAAAACACCACCATTGTTTGATTTTGAATAAAGACATTATAAATTTATTTTTTAGAGTTTAGAGTATAGACACATTTTGGGCAAAATATTAAGCAAATAAGTAATAGAAAAACCAAAATAAAAAACCAAATAAATTAAATTCCATATAATCTCTTTGTATTTTCATAGATTATTTTTATAATTTCTTCTTTTGAATACTCATCTTTTTTAAGTTCCCAAATTTTATCTATAACTTTTATAACATTTTTTGGTTCATTTTTTTCTCCTTTTATTGGGGATAAATATGGGCTGTCTGTCTCAACAACGATATTCTCCAAATTTAGGTTTTTTACTAAATTTTGGTGATGCTCTGAAAAGCAGATTAACGTTGAGATGGAAATGTAGTGCCCATTATTTATGATTTCTTTTGCCAAGTCCAAATCTCCGCTATAGCAGTGATACATGGAAATAACCTTATTATTTACGATATCAAAACATTCCCTCTCCATACCCTTTGCATGGATAACTATTGGTTTATTCAACTCTTCCGCCAAATTTATAAATCTTCTAAACCTTTCTTCTTGTTTTTCTTTATTTTCAACTCTTATATCCAACCCTATTTCTCCAACCGCCAATATCTCTTTTTCATTTTCCTCTATTAATTTATAGGCCTCATCAACGACTTTATCATCACTCCTAACATTGCTTGGATGAAAACCTAAGGTAATGTAGATGTTATATTTTTTCTTGCATTCTAATGCTCTCCTACATCCTCCTAAACTTGCACCACTTGTAACAATCTCTACGCCGTTCTCTTTTGCATTTTTTACTATCTCATCTCTATTTTTGTTAAATGCCTTATCCTCAATATGGCAATGAGCATCAATATAACGCATGAAATCACCTTTAAATATGATATCGGAGTTACTTTTATTATATCTTTATGTTATGATTTATTTTGAGGAGATATTATGGAGAAAGTGTTTTATTCAATAAGGGAGGATTACGATTCATTAGATAATAACATTTTGGATTTAACATTTGAATCATGCAATTTTGAGAAATTTGATAAAATACTCATAAAGCCCAACATCCTTGGCCCATATCCACCAGAGAGAGCAGTTACAACCCATCCAAAGTTCTTAGAGTGGGTTATAAAATATTTGCAGGATAACTTCAATGGGAAGATTATTGTTGGAGAATCCTCTGGATACTCAACGAGAAAATCCTTTAGTGTCTCTGGAATTGAGGATATCTGCAGAAAATATGACATAAAATATATTGCATTTGAGAAGGATGAACATATAAAAACAAAAATTCTCGATAGAGAAATCCCAATTCCAAAAACCGTTGTTGAGAGTGATTTGATAATAAACCTCCCAAAACTAAAAACACACGTTTTGATGAAATTTACTGGGGCAGTTAAGAATTTATATGGTTGTATTCCTGGAGGTTTAAAGCCAAAGCTCCATGGACATTTTCCAAAGGAAGATGATTTTGCAAGGTTGTTGGTTGAACTTTATAGGTTTATAACCAAAGATAAGGAAATAATAACCATCATGGACGGAATTTGGGGAATGGAAGGAAATGGACCGAGTAATGGGAAGCCAAAGCATTCAAAGATAGTTATAGGCTCAAAAAATCCAGTTGCTGTTGATTTATTCGCATCTTATTATATTGGTTATAAAATGGATGATATTTTAACAAATAAATTGCTTAAAGTTGATTTTGAGATAATAGATGCGGATAAAAACGAGAAAAAATCCCTCAACGAAATAAAACCTCTTAAATTTAAAAAACCAGATACGGTTTATTTGAATTCATTTTTGCCTCCCCAAATAGTAAGGATAATATTCCACCTTATGACTCTAAAACCTAAAATAAACAAAAGCAGATGCATAAAATGCAGGATTTGTGAAAAGGTTTGCCCAGTTAATGCAATAAAAAATCTAAAAATAGACAGAAAAAAATGCATAAATTGTTACTGTTGTCATGAGATGTGCCCTTACGATGCGATTGAGTTGAAGAGAAGATTTTTGTGAAAAGATTTACTATTATAATATTTTTTATTTATAATGATTTTTATATTTTTATTTTTTTATTTTATAAGATAGCTATCTTTATTTTATCCTTATCAATAACAGCAGTTGCACAAGTTACTGGATGTTCAAATTCTTTGTAGTTTAAGATATATTCACAAATTTCTTCTGGCGTTTCTCCCTCTATGTCTATAACTTGCTCTTCTGAGATTGCACAGCACTCGTAGGTACTTAAATAATATCCTTTTCCTTCTTTAAGTTCAACTTTTTTAACTCTCAATTCGTCATCTCTAACATATCCCATATAGCACTCTTCTCTATCCAAAATAGCCGCTATTCTTGGAGTATTGTATGCATCTTTTTCATAATCCAAAGTTGCCAATGGATAGATTAATGCATCTCTTTTTGGATAATTGAATGCCAATTTTTCAGCAATAAAATCAGTGTGAGAACCATTAGTTGCCACAACAGTGTTATTTACAATTTTTATGCAATTGTAGGCAATGTAGGGGTTTTTAAAGACCTCATTTGGATCTTTTGGAATTATTGCAACGGTGTTTTCATCAATAATCTTCGCTACCCTATTTGGAAAACTTCTGCTTGAGACTCTGTAGCATACAAATGGCTTTCCTTCTTTGGTTTTCCCAACAACCAAAAATCTTCCAATATACATTAAATCACCTATTTAATTTTTGAAAAATAACAAACTAAAAAAATAATAATTAATTGTCTTCTTCAATAGCACTTATTGGGCAATATTTAATGCAAATTCCGCAGTTTGTGCATTTTTCTTTGTCTATTATTGCTTTTCCATAGGTTTTTATTGCTTCAAATGGACAAAATGGAACACATTCTCCACAACCTACACACCTATCCAATATCCTCATGCTTTCACTGTTTGTGATTATTACTTAAGTTATTTTAATTGTTTGTTATTTATAGTCGTGTGCGAAATATATTACGGCAAAACCTAAAGGTTTTGCCATTAATTTTTAAACTTATTTATATGTTAATGAATTTCTAAATAATTATTATCCATACATTAAAATTTAAAATGGTTATGCAATCCTTAAAAATTTACTAATAGTATATCTCCAAATTATACGGCAAAACCCAAAAGGGTTTTGCCAAATATCTCTAACGCACACAACTATATTTTAGTTTTGATTGAGAATTACCAAAATATTTAATTTATAAATTTGAAATTCATTTAACCTTCTTTATTATTGCAATTGACAAATAATCCCTAAACTCATCAAAATCAATCTCATCTATCTTCCCAAATGCAATTTTTTCATCTTCAAATGTTGCTTTTTTAACAATTCCAATAAGATATTTGTCCTTTTTGTCGTTAAGTTCTTTTAGTTTCTCCTCTAAATTTGTTGTTTTCATTACAACAATCGTATCAAACTCATCCAAATACCTCTCCAAGTCCTTTCCCTGCGGAAGAATGCAGAGTTTTTCGTCACCTTCAACCAAAGGAATATTCAACCTCCCTGCAGCAGCAAATGGGGAAGAGATGCCATTTATTATCTCAACTTCTACACCATTGTCCTTTAAAAGATTCCAAACATAGGAAAATGTGCTGTACAATGTCGGATCTCCCAAAGTAAGGACTGCAACTTCTCCATCCTCATTCATTATTTTCTCTGTCGCCTCATTCCAGTATTTTTTTAATATTTCTTTGTCTTTTGTCATTGGGAAAAGCAACTCAATTATTTTTTTACCATTTATATAATCCTTCACAATCTCCAATGCAATGGATTTTTTTCCTTCCTTTGATATTGGGACAAAGACAGTATTTACTTTCTCCAAAACATTCATTGCCTTTAAGGTTAATAATTCCTTATCTCCAACCCCAACTCCTATACCATATACCTTTTTTACCATTAACTCACCTTTTCAATTTCATTATATGCTTCATCAATAATTTTTTTAATTTCTTCTTTTGGTATTCCAAATTTTTCCCCAACAAATTCAGCCCTTTTTAGCATGGAAGGATGTGTTGAGAGGATGTTTAAAAATCCTTTCTCTGGCATGTAGTTTGCATAATGAAGTTTTGCAAGTGCTTTGATATATGTTTTTGGGCTCGTTATTTGTGATGCAATGATGTCTGCTTCATTCTCCCTCTTTCTACTCAAATACATATCAATAGCAAATAGTAAAAAATAACCAATTGTAAATATTGAAATCCCAACCATCCAATAATCTCCAAAAGCATTTTTAATTACATCAAAGATGTAGTCTATACTGCTAAATATAAAAACTCCTAAAATAAGCCACAAAAACAATCCAATTTTTATATGCTTTTTCTTTTTATGTGCTATCTCATGTGCAAGGATTGTCTTTAATTCATCCTCATTAAGGATATCGATTAATTTTGTAGTTAAAATTAGTTTTTCATTAAGAAGTCCAACAACCATGGAGTTTGCCATATCACCTTCAATGATTTTAATTTCCTTAAATTTCTTTGCATTTAGTTTTTCTATTAATTCATCCACAAGTTTTGAAATTTTTTCATAATATAATTCACTTTTATCTTTCTTTTTCATTATAATATTCCCTACTAACCTTCCAGGAATGTAAAAGGCAATAAATCCAACAACCATCCAAAATACAATCCTCATTGGTATTGGAAGGCTTTCTAAAGCATTATAGAACTCATCTGGTAAATATGAAGGTAGTTGGAATATAACAAAAAATCCAACAACCATTGGCAATATCAAAACCCCAACAACTTCCAAGGATGCTCCTCTTCTATTCTTTACATCGTGGATTTTTAGAAGATACTTAACCCCAAATATCGTAGGAAAGAATACCATTATTGCGCATATCCCAATTATAATTGTCATTGCACTTCCAAAATCTCCCCAATTAAGAAGATAAACCACTAACGCTGGCAAATCACAAATAAACAGCGCAAGAATAAAAAGTGCGGAACATAAAAGCATGTGCAATATTGTAAAAATGCTAATCTTTTTATTTAACTCCGCTCTTTCCCTTATTGATGAGGGAAGATTTTTCGTTAGTTTTCTTATATAACCAACTACCAACAAACCACTAATTAATGGAATCACAATAAACAAACAAAGACCTAAGAGGATTATTTTATAATTTGGCTCAACTTTAACAATTAATGTATTGTTATTTACTTTTGATTCAACAACAGACAAATAAGCATCACTTTCAATTTTGTAGGAAAAATTTCCAAGTTTTTTAATAGAGGAGATGTTGTAAATAAACTCCTTCCTATTCCAATTAATTCTTATAAATGTTCTGTATTTTCCATCCTCAAATCTTGAATGGATATTTTCATAATCCTTTAAGTTTTTCTCTAAGTAAGAACTAATATTCTTATCAGAAACTACTTTTAAATAAGCATAATCTCCCAAATCAACGGTCATATTAACTCCAAATGTTTGTGGGAGTAAGACAAATAAAAACAGCAGAAATGCCATATATTTCATGCCCACCTCCCCCATCTGCTATAATTAAAGAGTAATTTCAACAAAAATTATAGTCGTGTACGTTAGAAATATTTGGCAAAACTAAAAGTTTTGCCGTATAATTTGGAACATAACTGCGGTAATTTCTCACACCTTTTTACATTATATTCTCAAAATTTATTATTATTCATCGCTCTTCCAAAATACGTCTAATAGCATAAATCTTTTTTAAAGAATGTGGCTTTATTATTCCATTAACAACATCATAAAACAAAATCTCATTCTCAATCAAATACTTAAATACTGAAAACTCTTCTTTTTTAACGTCTTTTACATAAGAAATTTTTATTTTATCTTTGAATTTTTTTAATGCATTTAATATTCTTTCTTCTTCAATATCTGATGTGTCTATTAGATACTTCAATCGGTCTCTTTCAACATTTATCCAATTTCTTATTGTGTCTTCAACTGATACGCCCAATTTTCTATTGTTTATTAGTTGGGTAATTTCATAAGGTAGAGAAACATAATTAACTGCAAAATTTACCTCCTTTTCATTAAATCCTTCTTCTTTTAATATTCTTTTAATATCCTCCTTCTTTAGCCAATCAATTAGATAATACTCTGACGTTTCTGCCAATGAAGAGTTAGTATAAATCTCATTAATAAACAAACTGTCCGATGTTAAACATATAACATGACATAGATGTTCCATTTTTGTTAAAGATACAAATAAATTAAATAATTCATTTAATAAGGACTTTCCACCATTGAAATAAATGTTTTTTAACTTTTGCAATTCGTCTATTATTAAGATTGGTATCTTTTTTTCTTTAACAACTGTATTTATATCTTCTTTAATCCTTCTAAAAACATCGTTTAAGCTAACATTGTTAAAATCAAAATTTTCTTCAATTCCAAATTTGAATACCTTAATATCAATTACCAACGAATTTTGAATGTATTTTTTATCCCCTTTTTCAAAGAAGATATTTAAAAATTCTTCTTTGGTTGGTGTTGCATACTCTCTAAGGTTATAGTAAAAGAAAACTAAATCTCCTCTATTTTCTAAATCTTTAATAACTTTTTTCATTACTGTTGATTTTCCTGAAGATTTAGGGCCATAGACAAATAAAATAGAGTTCGGAAGTAATTGGCAATAAGTTTTTAAATAATTCAGTTCTTTTTCTCTATCATAAAATTTAAATTTTTGCATAATTGCCACCTTTAATTTCTAAAAACATCCTCTTCCTTCTTTCTAATTAAATCCTTCCCTTTCCCATTCCCAAAAGGAACTGGTGCATTTCTAATAATAACAACTGGGATACCTTCATTTGCTTCTCCCATAACAACATTAGCCATACTCGCCAATTCATCAGCAATAGCCACTTCTGTTGTCCTCAACTCCCTCCCAAATAAATCCTTCTCTCCCTTCCTGTCCCATAATGCCAAAATTCCACTAACTCCAATCGCTACTCCTACTGCTCCTTTTCTAAAGGGCCTTCCAACACTATCAGATATTATAACCCCAACTTTCTTTTTAGTTATTTTTTCAATTTCCTTCCTTATTTTTTCAGCACTTTCGTCTGGGTTTTTTGGAAGTGGTTTTATGCCATCCACATTACTCTCATCTACTCCACTATTGGCACAAACAAAACCATGCTTTGTCTCGGTTATTATAAAGTTCTTCCCAATTTTCACAATCTCCTTCGCCTCATCTAAAATAACATGCATAACTTCTGGTTCTTTTCCAAGTTTTTTAGCAAGTTCTATTGCCTCTTTTGATGGTTTTATATCCTCTTTCTTTAAAATATTGCCTTCAACTTTTGATATTAGTGTTTCAGCAATAACAATAACATCTCCATCTTCCAATGGGTATTGGGCAATCAACTCTGCCAAATTTACATGTTCATTTCCTTTAAAAATTGGTAGTTCGAGCCCAATAACCTCCACTTTTCTCTTTTCTCTAATCATCTTCTCCACCAAAAAATAAAAATTCAACTAAAATTTTCCTTATTTGTTATTCATTTCACTAAATACTTCATCTAACGCCTTAATTAATCCATCTATATGCTCCTTTTCAACAATTAAAGGTGGTAAAAATCTCAAAACAACATCAGATGTACAATTTATTAAATAGCCCTTTTCAAGCATCTTCTTAACGATTTCTCCTCCGTTAAATTCCAATTCCATCCCAAGCATCAATCCTAAACCTCTAACCTCTTTTATAAATGGATATTTTTTATTTAATGTTTCCAATTTATCCATGAAGTATTTTCCCATCTCTTCAACATGCCCCAAAATACCCTCAATAACTTCAATTGTAGCCAATGCAGCAGAACATGCCAGTGGATTTCCTCCAAAGGTTGTTCCATGGTCTCCATAACCCATTGCTTTTGCTATTTCCTCCTTAGCGAGCATTGCACCTATTGGCACTCCTCCTCCTAATGCTTTTGCAAGAGTTAAGATATCTGGCTTAACACCATAATGCTCAAAGGCAAACATTTTCCCAGTTCTCCCCATTCCACATTGAACCTCATCAAATATTAAAACCAAATTTTTATCATCACACAAATCTCTAACAGCTCTTAAGTATTCTTTATCTGCGACGTGTATTCCTCCCTCTCCTTGAACTGGCTCAAGCATTATGGCAACTGTTTTATCTGTTATACTCTCCTTCAACGCCTCAATGTCATTAAATGGGACATATTTAAACCCTGGAGTTAATGGCTCATAGCCCTTTTGATATTTTGGTTTTGGTGTTGCAGTTATTGTTGTTATCGTTCTTCCATGGAAGGCATTTTCCATCGTTATAATTTCTCCACCATCTTTGCCTAAAATTTCCTTTGCGTATTTTCTTGCCAATTTTATTGCTGCTTCATTTGCCTCGGCCCCGCTGTTGCAGAAGAATGCTCTATTTAGTCCACTCAAATTAACAAGTTTTTTTGCAAGTTCTATTTGTGGGATTGTGTAGTAGATGTTTGATGTGTGGATAAGTGTCTCTGCCTGTTTCTTTATTGCCTCAACGACTTTTGGATGACAATGCCCCACATTATTAACTCCAATTCCAGCGAGGAAATCAACATATTTTTTTCCATTAACATCATAAACATACATTCCTTCTCCTTTAACCAAAACAACAGGTAATCTTCCATAAGTTTGGAGATGGTACTTCTTTTCCTCTTCTATATACTTCTCCATCTCTTGCATTAAACCACCCACATTTTGATTATAAAAATGTTATGTTAGGTATTTTTATAATTTTTTAAAAATGAGGTTGTATTAAATAGCCTATAACCAATGCAAATGTGGGGGCTGAAATCCATCCTAACACAACATTTCTCAACGTTCTCCAACTTACCGTCTTAATACCCTTTGTTAATCCTACTCCAACAACCCCTCCAATAATTGCTTGGGTTGTGGAGACAGGCATTCCGAATTGAGTAAACACAAATACCGCCAGCCCTGCTGATAACTGGGCAATAAATGCTGGAAGTGGGTTTAACTCAACAAGTTTCATCCCAACGGTTTCTGAAACTCCCTTCCCAAAAAACAACGCCCCCATCCATAAGGCAATAGCCCCAACAACAAAGATTGATAGTTCACTAGATACTGTTCCGAGGACTGTTGGCAAATCATTAGCCCCTAAGTTATACGCAATTAAACCCCCACTAAATATCAACCCATATTTTAAAAAGTTCTCTCTCTTTAATATTGGAATCTCCAATTTTTCAAAAATCTTGTAAATTATGTATGCCAAAATTCCTGCAAGGATTGGGGATACAATCCAACTACCAACAATTTTAACAAAAAGATTTAAATCAGCAGAATTCAAGTTTAAACCAACTAATGCAGAAACGATTACTTGATGTGTAGAGATAGGAATTTTTTTAAATGTTAGGAAAGTTATTATTATCCCTGCTATTATTAAGGGCAGTGTTACATCCCCACTTACAATAGAACTCATCGTGTGTCCAACATTGTGGGCATTTAAACACCCAATAAGAACAAAAATTCCAAATAAAAGGACTGCCCTCTTATAGCTCATCAACTTTGCCCCAACAGTTGTGCCAAGAGCGTTTGCAGCATCATTTGCCCCTATTACAAAAGCTATATACAACCCAATAAGTATCTCGATTATTTTAATCACCATTATTTTGTTGTCAAGGAAGTTCCGCTCTTTAGAGCGGAGGAGATTTGATATCGATGAATTTATATACAAGTATTCCATAAATTATACGGCAAAATCCAAAGGATTTTGCCATTATATTCTTCGAAGGCTGCCTGACCCAGCCTGATGAACATAACCTGCCCAATGACGCCTCGGCGACGAGGATGAGAGGGTGTTTCCCATGGGAACCTCCGCCCTTTAGGGCGGAGAGGAGGTCAGCTTTTTAACTTGAGTATATTACTTGGAACTCATTTGCCACATCTTCAATTAAATCACTTATATTGGTTATCATATCAACGAAATCACTCATCAACTTCCCTTCCCAAAAATTATTGATCTCCATACTAACCATATATCTATAGATCTCATGACGAATGTCATCAATTTCCTCTTCTCTCTGCTTTATTATTCTTATATGCTCGCTAAAGTTTCCCCCCTCTTCAAAAGCATTAACTGCATTTACCAAACAATCAAGCATCTCAATGGACATGTCAAGAACCAATTTGCATTTTTCTTTTATGTTGTTATCTAACTCAAAAGTCATCAAATCATAGATCTTTGCTCCATGATTGACACTATCTAACACCTCATCCAAAATTTCTATTGAGTAATTTAACTCCCTCCTCATACTTGGAAGAAATGCCTCATAAAGCTTAAATATTGCTTTTTTTCTTATTTCATCCCCTTCTTTTTCGATAGACGTAATTTTATTTAAATGCTCTTTATCTTTATCATCCAAAAATTCTTTTAGTATTTCTATAGCTTTTTTTGATAAGTTTATGTGGTATTTTATAAGCTCCATAACTTCTTTTTCTGGTTTTCTTTTGAAGAAAAATATGGACATAATTTATCCCCCACATAAATGACAATATAAAAAAATATAAAAAAAGTAATTTATAATTTTTAGGTTTTTGAAAGGGGTTGAAAATAATTTGAAAATTTAAACTTATTAAACTTAAATAATTTAAGCTCAAATAAATAGAGGGGGATACTATGAATTTTAATACATTTTTGTTGGTTATGTTGTTAGTAATATCAATAACGCTAACATTCATGACAATAATAATAAATAAAAAAATAAAAATCCTAATACAGAAATTAGAAGATACCACAGAAGAAATTATAGATGAAGATAAGGATATTGTTGTTCTAAATGATGAAAAATATTTTTATTATGTTTTAAACCTCATAAAATCTGCAAAAAAAGAGATTGATATTATAATGTTTTCCATGTTTAGATGCAAACAAACGGAAGAACTACTAAATGCCCTAATTGAAGCGAGAAAAAGGGGAGTTATGGTTAGAATAATTTTAAATAAAGAAGTAGAATCAAACAAAGAAGTAAAAAACTACTTAGCAAGTGAGAGAATCTCTGTGAAATATTCCAAAACACGTGTGCATAATAAGTTGGTTATTGTTGATGATACTGTTGTTGTTGGTAGCCACAATTGGACAGATAGCGGGTTGTTTGAAAATAGAGAATCAAGCATTGCTATTAGGGATAAAAATGTTTTAAAGAAAGAGAAGGAATATTTTGAGGCATTGTGGGAGAGGTTATAGGTTTAAACAAAATTTATTGGTGAAATTATGAAGATAGCAATATTTTCAAAACTTACATTAAAGGAAGATGAGATTAAGGCAGTTATTGATGCTGATGTTTTCCCACCCATAAAAAGAGGGGACCTACTAAATCCAATCATAGATAAGTATGAGGTTATTGGCATAATTGATGGTGTATTTTTGCAGAACACTGCCGTAGGGCATAGGGAAATTCTGCATAGGTTAAAGGAAGGCAAAGTTATATTTGGGGCTGGGTCAATGGGGGCTTTAAGAGCATCTGAGTTAGATGTCCATGGGATGATTGGAGTAGGGAAAGTTTATAAACTTTACAAAGAAGGGGTTATTGTTGATGATGATGAGGTTGCAGTTACGTTTGATGATAACTTTAACCAAATATCTTTCTCTCTTGTAAGCTTTAGGTTTATGGTGAAAAATGCTGTTGAAAAAGGACTAATCAGCAAAGAAGAAGGAGATTTATTAATAAAAATAGCAAAGTCCCTATACTATCCATTAAGAACATTTAAAAACGTTCTTGATAGGACAGATTTTAGTGGAGAGAAAAAAGAAAAACTATTAGAATTTTTTAAAAATGAGGAAGATATAAAAAGGAAAGATGCCTTTGAGATGCTGTATAGGATAAGAGATTTCATAGAAAAAAAGTAAATTTATTACTTTTTCATCTTAATTATTATTTATTAATTTAAATTAATGGATTTTGGGTTGTAAAATTTTAGTGTGTTGAATCCTTATTTTGTTTCAATCCTTGTTTTAATGGATGAGATATTCAAACCAGATATAATTGTTATTGGAGTATGCCCGGTCAAAATGTTTCCATCCTTGTTTTAATGGATGAGCAATTCAAACTGTTGGTTTTACAAAGGGACAGGCTGAGGTTATTAGTTTCCATCCTTGTTTTAATGGATGAGTAATTCAAACACTATAGAAGAATAACACATAGAAGATTTAGACCACGGTTTCCATCCTTGTTTTAATGGATGAGTAATTCAAACTTGAACATGATTACAAAACAATAATAATAGAAAGTTTCCATCCTTGTTTTAATGGATGAGTAATTCAAACGTTGCCACTAAATACTCAACATCATGCCAACCGGTTTCCATCCTTGTTTTAATGGACTGAGTATTCAAACTTAGAAGGTATGTTTTAGTTGATGATGAAGATGTTATTGTAATGTTTCCATCCTTGTTTTAATGGACTGAGTATTCAAACTTTCTTGTAGTAACTTCATAAACTCTTTATTTTGCTTAGTGTTTCCATCCTTGTTTTAATGGACTGAGTATTCAAACCCTTAACTTCTGTCCTTATTTTATGCCCGAACTCCTATATAAATGTTTCTTTTTTTAGGAGGTTGTCGAAAAATACGAATACTATAAATAATAGTAATAATAATTATGAGCGGCAGAAAAACCAAAAGAAAAGGATACTGGAAAGCCTACGATAAGAGGTTTAAGATATTCAATATTAAGTACACTTATGATTTTGTTTCATTTATTATAAATATTTTACTTCCATATAAAGAAAAACGCAAAGTAGGAAGGCCTTTAGCTATAAGTTACAATGAATATATAGCTACTCTAATAATAAAACACATTTTTAGAATTAGTTTAAGAGATTTAGAAACTCTTTCCGATTATTTACATAAAAAGCATATAGATAGCTCCACATACGGAAAAGCTTTTCAGAGGATTAAAATAAGCGATTTAACTAAAATAATCGTTGGATTACACTTAATTATTGCTAATTCGTTAAAATCATCGGTTATAATTTACATAGCTGATTCCACTGGAGTCCATTTATTAAGAGTGTATTGTGAAAGAATCAGAGTTGTGAATAATGAAATAAAAAAGGTAAAGTATCGGGTTTTTGACAAAATGCACGTATTAGCTTGCTATTATAAAGATTATGGATTAATTTCGATTGTTATGGTAAAATGGGATAATGGATATAGTTCAGACAGTAAAAACTTACTAAAAATGATAAAATCTTTAGATTTTGTGAAAGGTGCGATAATATTGTTGGATGGTGGTTACGATGATGAAGATTTACTTAGAGAGTTGTTATCTATAGACCTCATTCCAATAGTTAAAACAAAAGAGTTTAAATGGGATTACGGTATTTCTAAAATCAGAAAGAAAGTTAAAAAATTGTTTGATAAGAAACTGTATAAAATTAGAGGGGTAATAGAAGCGATATTTGGAGGGCTAAAAACTAAATTTAGATTAACTCTAAATGAAAAACTACCTGAAAGTAGATGTAGAGCTACTTTAGCAGTAGCAATCGTTCATAATATTTTAACACTAATGAGAGTTATTAGTATTAGAGAGTAATATTTAAATTCATTGATGAAATAATTTTTCGACAACCTCTTTTTTTAGGTCATTTTTCTTACTGCCCAATTATTGAAACCTTTATAAAGCTAAGAAAGATTGTGCATGTTATTTTTAAATTAAATGCACAACCACGCTAATAAATCTCGATAATTAGAACTTATTTTATTCTATTTAAAACCAAATCAAAATTAAAACAATAAAATAAACTCAAATAAAATAAATATTCCAAAAATATCCATTTTCCTTTGAAAAAATCAGTAATACTTTTTCCCAATTTTCTAGTACCAAAATTCAACAGGGGGTATATAAAAGCAAGAAAAGTTAATTAGGAAATTTAATATATGCTATTAAAAACTAAGAGGCACTACCGAGCGAAGCGAGGTAGTGCATCCGATTTGGATGAAACCTTTTTTAAAGGTTTCATTTAGAGGTTTCAATTAGAGGTTTGCTAAGCGAAGCGAGCATAGTTGTGTGCGAATTTTTAATTTATACGACAAAATATTGTTTGCCATAAAAATCTAATCATCCCCCAAAAACCTATCAAGATGCTTGACAACAATGCTCTTAACCCCTATTGGTGTTATCATAGCCGTTACAATGGAAAGGGCAACTATCGCAACAAAGACATCATCTGATATAATTCCCAACTCTCTACCAACTGATGCCGCAACCAATGAAGCGGAGATTTTTGGAACTGTTAAGAGAGAACCGACAAAACTCTTTAACTTATCATACCCCAAAATCCTCAATGATATTAACCCAGAGGTTAATTTTAACAATACAGCACTAACAATAGTTATTAGCACAAGTTCTAAATTGTTTAAGTTAAATATAACTCCTACATTTGTCTCCATACCCAAAACTAAGAAGAATATTGGTATAAAAAATCCATAACCAATGGCATTTAAATTTTTGTTTAGTAGTTCATCGTATTCCTCTTTAGTCAATGCTTCACTAACGGCAACACCTGTTATAAATGCCCCAACGATTGGGTGTAGCCCCAAATGCTCACCAATTAGTATGGAGATTAGTATAATAAACAATACAAAATGAATCCTTTGGATATGGAGTTTTTCAAGGTTTTTAAAGATGATTTTTGATAGATATGGGATTGTTAATAACAACCCCCCAATGTATAACCCAGCATATATTAAAAACATCCAGATATCTGATGTTATTGCATTTGTTTCACTCAACTTAATGACAATAGACAATAATATTAACGTAATCAAATCAATCAATATAGTTGCACTCAACATCATCGTTCCCAACTTTGTTTTAACCATTTTAAGCTCATCCATTAATGCATAGACAATTCCAACGGAATGGGAAGCGAATATAACTGAATACAACAAACTCCCAGCAAATCCAAGCCCTAAATATTGCCCAACCAAGTATCCACCAACACCGGGTATTAGGAGGGAAAATAAACTGACTACCATAGAGTTTTTAAACTCTTCCCTCAAAGTTTCATTATCAACTTCCAAGCCAGCCAAAAACATCAAAAATATCGCTCCAAATGAAGAAAATATCTTTAAAGTTCCATCAACTTGAAGAATATTTAAACCATGGGGCCCTATCAAAATACCCGCCAACATAATTGACGTTATAGCAGGAACGTTAAACTTCCTCAATAAATTAGGGACAATAAACACTGTGGCAATAATTATAAAGAACAGTAAATACTCATCCACAATTTCACCGTGTACCATTGTATATACGGTTTTTTGCATGTATTTTGACATAATGGAATTTTGATAGGGGATGAAAGACATTCTTTAATTTTAATTAAATTTTCAACCATTTATAACGCAAACGACTGTAGATGACACTTGTCCAACTTTAAATTTTAATTAAATGTCTGCTAAACATTGCAAATTGGAAATTCAAGATAATATTATGACACTCACTCTCGCAGAATGACTATAAATTTGCCAAAAGTTTTAAATATATTGATGGTTCCGATAATAATGGTTTTGAATGCATCTTTATCTACCCTATATTTATTATTAACTATTTGGGAGATTATGGGGTTTGTTTTAGAATTTGTGGCGAAAAATAATATGACTTTTAAAAATGTCAAACTTCAAGTTTTGGTGAGATTATGCTCATTTTGGCAGGGTTGGGATTATATGATGAAAAGGATATGCCATTAAAAACCTTAGAATTTGCTAAAAAAGTGGATAAAATTTATGCAGAATTTTACACTGCAGTTTTGACAGGAACAACCATTGAAAAAATAGAAGAAACCCTTGGAAGAAAAATTGAGGTATTAAGCAGGGAAAAAGTTGAATATGAAACAGAAAAATTGATTGAAGAGGCAAAAGAAAAAGATATCATGTTTCTAACTGCTGGAGACCCAATGGTTGCAACAACCCATGTTGATTTAGCAGTTGAGGCAAAAAAGAGAGGAATTGATGTTATTATTATAAATGCCCCATCTATCTACTCAGCAGTTGGGATAACTGGTTTGCAATTGTATAAATTTGGTAAAACAACATCAATTGTCTTCCCAGAACCAAACTATTTCCCAGAGACGCCTTATGATGTTATAAAGGAAAATTTAAAGATGGGGTATCATACATTGTGCCTCTTAGATATCCATGCAGATAAAAATAAATTCATGACGGCAAATGAGGGATTAAAAATTCTCTTAGAATTGGAAAAAAGAAGAAAGGAAAATGTAATAACTGAGAATACAAAGGTTGTTGTAGTCGCAAGGGCGGGAAGTTTAAAGCCAAAGTTGGTTTATGGTAAAATAAAGGATTTGATTAATTATGACTTTGGAAAGCCATTACATTGCATAATCATCCCTGGAAAATTGCACTTTATGGAAGAAGAGGCATTAAAATATCTGTGTGAGAATGTATAAAAAATAGAATGCATAGTTATTGTTTATTTTATTATTGTTTATTTTACTTCAAAGGGGGGATTTTATGGGAAAATTACTTTATTTTATTTTTTCAGCAGTTATATTGGTTTTATTAATAATATTTACTTTTGAAGTGAGTAATAGTCATGAAATTGATCCTTTAGGTAATATATCAAATAACATATCAAATAACACTACCAAAAAACCAATAATTTTTATTCATGATGTTAGTCCAAAATATTTCAATGAATTGAAGGATATTGAAAAAATAATAAACAAACACAACTATCAAGATAGAACCTACCTATTTATTATCGTTAATCACGCAAACAAATACAACCTTAAGAAGTATCCTAAATTTGTTAAATACCTACATCACTTAGAAAATGAAGGTTATCATATAGAATATCATGGATACAACCACATAGGCGAAGAATTTAACTGTAATAAAACTGTTGCAGAAGAAAAACTGAATAATTCATTTAAAATATTGAATGACTGTGAGTTTAATACTAAAAAAATAAAATATTTTATTCCCCCAAGGTATAAAATATCAAAAGATGCAGAAGAAATATTTTTGAATAAAAATATTACAATCATTATGGATTACTACATATTAAAAAAAGAAAATAATTCAATTAAAAAAATTATAATAACTAATAAAGAATATACATGGTATCTTCCAGAAAATCTTGTCAAACCAGCTGAAATTTTGGCTGAGATTGATTATAAATCTTCGCAGCATCAATTCTGCCTATCAATTCATCCAAAGGCTGTAAATTATGGGGGAGGGTTGGAATTCTTAGATTACTTCTTAAATATAACTAACAAATAATGGTGAGGGGTAGTATGCTTAAAAATATTAAAAGGTATATTGTGATACCTATTGCAATATTATCATTGGCATTATCATTTATTTTTGGTTATTTTACTGGAATTTCCCAGATAACATATTCTGAAAATCCAATTATTCAATATATTGAGAATCCAAAACCATTTACAGTTGAAAATGTCAATATGCCAGTAACTTATTATGGAACTATAAATGGAAAATACATAGGCTATCAAATAACTCCCCACAATGTAAATGATGAAGCAAGGAAATGTTTTTATAAATATCTTAAATTAAAAAATGAAGATCAAGAAAAAGCAAAAAATTGTTTAAAGAGGGGTTTATTTTTAACCGAATATTTAATATCTCAATCAGAAGAAGAAACCGTTAATTTAAATGGAACAAATATTACCTTTATTATTTGGAGGTATAATTTTGATTATCCAGAGTATAATTTATCAAAAGGATGGGCAGGCTCATTATGTCAGGCAGGATGTTTAAAAACATTATACTTGGCATATAACACAACTGGGGATGAAAGATATTTAATATTGGCTAATAAAGCATTAAATGCCTTTAAAGTTCCAGTTGAGAGAGGAGGGTTATTAAAAATAAGGAAAAGAAATAATAAAACTTACTATTGGTATCCAGAATATGCATCAAATAACCCACCTTATGTTTTAAATGGGTTTATAACTTCTGTTATATGGATTGGGGAATTTGCAAATAAAACCAACAATAAAAATGCAAATTTTTTATATAGAGAGGGGGTTAAATCAATAAAAGCTTTCATTTCTGATTATGATGATAATGATTGGAGTTATTACGATGCTTTAGGCCATAGGTGCAATAAACATTATGAACATCTTCATAGATTGCAAATGTTATGGCTTTATAATTTAACTAAGGATGAAATATTTCTAAAATATTATAACAAATGGAAGGAATAAAGCTATGGTTAGAATTAACATTGATGAGACAATATTTTTATTTTTTATCTTTATTTCAATATTATTTTTAATCTTCCTAATAAAACCAATTGAGATATTGGATATCGTAGAGTGGAAGACAATTTTTAGTTTATTTTACATGTTGGTGGTTGTGAATCTTTTAAAGGATTGTGGGTTTTTAGAATGGATTTCTTTGAAGATAATAGAAAAAACAAATAGAATTTTCATTGTTCTAATTTTATTAACCCTACTACTCTCTATGTTTGTAACAAATGACATTGCACTCTTTGTTATAATTCCAATAACTTTAATTATGACAAAATACTGCAACATCAACCTAAGAAAAATTCTTATGCTTGAAGGGATTTCAGCAAACATTGGGAGTGCTTTAACCCCTTTTGGAAATCCGCAGAATTTATTCATCTATTATCACTACAATTTAAATCTTATGGAGTTCATAATAAACATGATACCATTTGAAATTTTAGGTATTTTGATTTTAATCCCATTTTTGGAATTTAAAAAGATGAATGTTGATGTAAATACAGTAAAAACCCAAAAATTTAAAAAAGAGTGGTTGAGTTATTTAGCAATATTTCTGCTTGTTATTGCATCAATCTTGGGCATTTTTAATTATATCTATTTATTGCCAGTAATCCTTCCCATTGCATTCATTAAAAGAATAAAGATTGACTACCTCTTCATTTTAACATTTTGTGCATTGTTTATTGATATTGAAGGTCTGAAAAGGTTAGGAGTTATAGAGTTGTTTAAAATTAGCTATGAAAACGACATATTAACTATGATATATGCATCATTATTATCTCAGATAATCTCAAACGTCCCAACAACTATTTTATTATCAAATATATACAATAATTGGCTACCAATTGCCTATGGAGTGAATGTTGGAGGAAATGGGACTTTAATTGCTTCCTTTGCAAATTTAATAACTTTAAGGTTATCAGATGGAAAGATAAGTGCTATTAAGTTTTTAATGTTTGGAATTTTAGTTTATATTTTGCATTTAATTGCGTTGATTATCTATTTCTATGTAAAAAATAGATTTTTAATTTGACAATTAGAAATTAATTCTTTAATAGATTATTTTTGATGAAGAATAGCAATCATCATTGAATTATATGATGAGATAAAAGAGTTTTTTGGTATGACGAATAATGTAAAAGAAAGTTGAGAGGTAAAAATATCAAGATAATGCTTAAAGAGTGATGTTGTCTCAGTGCTCATACGGTTCATCATAAAATCAGCGAAACTATTCATCATCGACAACATTTTTGTGGTGATTCTATGAGGTTTTTAATTTTAGATGGCTATACTGATGAGCCAGCAGGATTAGGAGTTCCCCCTTACATAGGCATATATCCAAGATACATTGCAGGTGTATTAGATAAATTTAACCAAGAAGTGCATTATATAACTATCGATAAATTGAGAGAAATTAGAGGAACGTTTGATTTTAATAAATTCGATGCAATAATTGCTATTTGTGGATTTCACACACCAGGAAAGTATTTAACTGCAAATCCCGCAACATTGAGAGAAATTGTCTCTCTGCTTTATAACTTCAAAGGCCTAAAAATTCTTGCAGGACCAGCGGCAACAAAATTCGGCTCATCCATTGAAGGAGGAACCATAAAAGATGAGAGTAAATTAAAGGCATTCTTTGATATTATCATAGAAGGAGATGCTGAGGCAGTTTTGCATGATTATTTTTTGAATAATTGCAAAATTGAGAATATCGATACAAAAAGATTAAGAACCTACGATGAGTTAAGAGAGTTTGCCATTAGAGGGGCAAAGATAGTTAAGCAACACCCTTCTTATCCATACATAATTGCTGAGATTGAAACCTATAGGGGATGTGCAAGGGCTTTGAGTGGGGGATGTAGTTTTTGCACAGAGCCAAGGAGATTTGGAACTCCCAACTATAGAGATGCAAAGGACATAATTGAGGAAATTAAAGCTTTATATAGTTATGGAATTAAATACTTCAGAATTGGAAGGCAACCATGCATATTCTCATATAAATCAAAAGAAAGTGAAAAGGAAGAAGTTCCAAAGCCAAATGTGGAAGAGATTGAGAAACTTTTTAAGGGCATTTGGAATGTGGTAAATCCAGAGGTTTTGCATATAGACAATGCCAATCCTGCTGTAATAGCAAGACATGAAGAGGAAAGCAGAGAAGTTGCAAAAATTTTGGTTAGATATTGCACTGGAGGAAATGTTGCTGCATTTGGTGTGGAGAGTTTTGATGAAAAGGTTATTAAAAAGAACAACCTCCTAACAACACCGGAGGATGTTTTGAAAGCAGTGGAAATATTGAATGAAATTGGAGGAAAAAGGAGTGAGACAGGATTGCCCTACCTCCTACCTGGAATCAACTTACTTTATGGATTAAGAGGAGAAACAAAAGAAACATTTAGAATAAACTATGAATATTTAAAGGAGATTTATGACAGAGGTTTAATGTTGAGAAGGATAAATATAAGGCAGGTGGTTCCATTCTTTGGAACTGAATTAACCATTAAAGATGTTGAAAAAGCCAAAAAAAGAAAAAGTTTATTTTTAAGTTTTAAAGAAAAGGTTAGAAAGGAAATCGATAATCCAATGCTAAAAAGGGTGGTTCCAAAAGGAACAATATTAAAAAATGTTTTTGTTGAGGTTAAGGAGAGAGATGACTTATTCTTCGGTAGGCAATTTGGTAGTTACCCCATTTTGGTTGGAATAAAAGAGAAAAACTTAAAAATTGGAGAGTTTGTTGATGTTGAAGTTATTGATTATGGAAGAAGGTCAATAACAGCAAAAAAGTTATTATAGTCAAGTGCATTATAATTAACGGCAAAACCTTTGGTTTTGCCAGGATGTCTTCTGCACATGACTATAAATTATTAAAGGAGGGTTATTGATTTTATTATTTGATGAATTTTATGAAAGAAACATAATAAAATCCATGTTTTTGACTCATTTTTTGGAAGCCCCTTTAAAACAAACTTTGCAACTTCTTTTGCAACATCCAAAATCTTTTTAGTTGTTATGTATGAAGTTGCGTCTGGATGGTACTCAATATCTACATATTCCTCAACAATCTTTGCCCTATTTTTTGCAAGTTGTAGGGCAATTAGATGTTCAACACTATACCCTTCCCCAAAATAAACATCTTTTAAAAATTTCGCCTTTATTATTCTATATCCACACTGAATATCCCTAAAGATGTAAATTTTTCCCGAATAGAACGTAACTACAAGTGACATTATTAAACTTGCCAAAAAATTAGATATCTGCCTGTGGAATGGAATGTGTTTATACTTTCTAATTCCAAAAACCGCATCTGCATTTTCTTTTTTTAATTTTTCTATCATTTTTGGAATGTCTTTTGGTTTATGCTGATAATCCCCATCCATATAGATTATGTAGTCGGGGTTTAGTTTTAATGCAAATTCTGTTCCATCTTTTAATGCTCTTGCCTTCCCTTCGTTTTTTTCTTTCTTTATTAAGTATATCCTATTCTTTGATTTTTTTGAGAATTCTTCCACGATTTTTGAGGAGTTATCTTTACTCCCATCATCCACAACAACCGCATCAATCCCCAATTCTTCCAAATCCCTCAAAACTTTTAAGATATTCCTCTCCTCATTGAACATAGGGATAACAGCAATCATAATATCACAAAAAACAGTTTTAAAAAATCTAAATTAATGTTAAAAGTCCTTTACGCTTTAATTGCATACATAAATGCAATACCACTTAATATCCCAACCAACAAGCCACCAATTACATAGTATAAACTGTGTAGCGAATATAATGATTCTGTATTCTTTTGTGATTGTGAATTATTAACGTTAATGCTAATTTCCACATTTGTTATATTTTCAATATTACTGTTGTTTTTGTTTATTGTTTGAACAGTTGTTTGTGCGGATTCATTTTTAGATTTGTTGTTAGTGATATTATTGATTGAACTTTCATTAATAGTTTCATTTTTTACGATAATTTTTTCTACAACTTCTTTTTTAATTTTAATTATTGTTTTTGGGATTATGGATATGTTCAAATAGTGTTTTTTACGTATATGACATCCATTTTTCCAATAATCCATAGTTATAACAATTGTATGATTTCCCAATTTTTTGGCCTTACCCTTAAATAATTTTATGATTTCTGCATTTGCCGCCACACCTGCATAATATAGGGAATTATTTTCAAATTCTACAGCGTCAGAGTTTATTGTTACATTGAAATTTGAAATACCTTGCTCACATGACCATTTAAATATTACATACACACTTTCGTTAATAGGGACTGTTTCTGGAACTACTATAAATTCTCCAAAAACTGGTGAAAGCATAAGTAATAAAAATATTGGAAGAAATTTTTTCATACTTGTCCACCCATTTTTAATCTTTTTAGTCTCTCATTTAATTTTTCTACCTCCTCTTTTGTAAGTTGTGTTGATTTTTTAACAGCATTAAGTTCTCTCTGTAACATTACAACTTTTACAAAAAGCACGACGTTCAATGCTATGCTAATAACAACAAGAGTTACCAATATTTCTGGGGGTATCATTTTTTCTTCCTCCCAAACAGACCTTTAATGAATCTCTTTATAAATGATTCTTTTTCTTTCTTTTCAGGAATGTATTGCTTTCCTACGAGTTTTGCTGCTATTTCCATAATTGCCTGTGCTGCTGGGGAATCTGGATATCTTAAAACTATTGGTTCTCCAAACGCTGCACTTCTTCTGACATTCGGATCTTCAGGAATTATACCCATTATAGGGATTTCTAAGATTGTTTCAATTGCCTTAGCACTAAGTTCTGTACTATCGTTGCTAACCCTGTTAATAATTGCTCCAAGAACATTGGTTTCAAGTCTACGAGCTACTGCAATAATTTTTAAGGCATCAGATATTGATGAAATCTCCGGGTTTACTACAACAATAAGATTCTCAGCAGCAGATAATGCTACAAGTGCATCCTTACCAAGCCCTGCAGGACAATCTATGATTAATATATCTGCTTTTTCATTTAATTTAGTCAATACTTCTTCTAATCTTTCGGGATTGGCTCTCCTGAACCTCTCTAATGAAATCCCTGCTGGAACTACTTTAACCCCTCCAGGACCCTCATAAATTGCCTCTTCAATATCAGCAGTTCCCGCAAGGACGTCATTTAATGTTACTGGTTTTCCTTCTAACCCCAAAATCAATTCCAAGTTTGCCATTGCGATATCAGCATCCAATACAATAACATTTTTTCCAAAACGAGATAACGCAACTGCTAAGTTTGCAGCAATTGTAGTTTTTCCAGTACCTCCTTTACCAGACGCAATTGCAATAGTTACTGTCATGATTTCCACCTAATAAAGTAATAAATAATAAAGAAAGACATATCTTGTTATTTGATTGTTCATACTAAAAATATGGTTATTAGTTATTATATATATTTCACTACGGTATTACCAATTAACGTTGTAGTGCGTTGGTTCTATATATACAAAATGTATATTGTTGTCATATTACTTAAAGTTTAATAAAACTCAAGTGATTCCAAAGGTTTATTTCATGGATGCAATGTTATTATAAAATTTATTTTTAACTTACGATAAAAATCTTAAAAATCGTACTATATGCACCCTATATAGAATATACGGCAAAACCCAAAAGGGTTTTACCAAAAGACATACGGCAAAACCTTCGGTTTTGCCAAAAAACTTTTCTAATGCACACGACTATATTTCATCATTTAATTATTTTATTATTTTGGTTATTTTAATATATATCTATTTTCTCCATAATACTTTATTTAATTTAAAATTTTACACTATATAGGGAAATACTACACTCAGAGAAAATATTTAAGAAAAAATATTTATATTTATTGCAATATTGTAGATTTAATATAATTTACAATATATATTTTTTTAACGGGGAAAATATGAATATTTTTAGGGTCTTAATTCAGGATACAAAAATTAAATTTCTCATGTTAACAATGTCGATTGAAATGGTTTTTACTTTCATTTTTTATCCAGGATTTAAAATGGTCAGTATATCCCCACATAAAATAAACTTGTCTCCAAGTTTAGCTCCAGTTTGTGGAACAGTGTTGGGGCCTCTTTATGGAGCTATTGCAATACTAATTGCGAGGTTGTCGAAAAATACGAATACTATAAATAATAGTAATAATAATTATGAGCGGCAGAAAAACCAAAAGAAAAGGATACTGGAAAGCCTACGATAAGAGGTTTAAGATATTCAATATTAAGTACACTTATGATTTTGTTTCATTTATTATAAATATTTTACTTCCATATAAAGAAAAACGCAAAGTAGGAAGGCCTTTAGCTATAAGTTACAATGAATATATAGCTACTCTAATAATAAAACACATTTTTAGAATTAGTTTAAGAGATTTAGAAACTCTTTCCGATTATTTACATAAAAAGCATATAGATAGCTCCACATACGGAAAAGCTTTTCAGAGGATTAAAATAAGCGATTTAACTAAAATAATCGTTGGATTACACTTAATTATTGCTAATTCGTTAAAATCATCGGTTATAATTTACATAGCTGATTCCACTGGAGTCCATTTATTAAGAGTGTATTGTGAAAGAATCAGAGTTGTGAATAATGAAATAAAAAAGGTAAAGTATCGGGTTTTTGACAAAATGCACGTATTAGCTTGCTATTATAAAGATTATGGATTAATTTCGATTGTTATGGTAAAATGGGATAATGGATATAGTTCAGACAGTAAAAACTTACTAAAAATGATAAAATCTTTAGATTTTGTGAAAGGTGCGATAATATTGTTGGATGGTGGTTACGATGATGAAGATTTACTTAGAGAGTTGTTATCCATAGACCTCATTCCAATAGTTAAAACAAAAGAGTTTAAATGGGATTACGGTATTTCTAAAATCAGAAAGAAAGTTAAAAAATTGTTTGATAAGAAACTGTATAAAATTAGAGGGGTAATAGAAGCGATATTTGGAGGGCTAAAAACTAAATTTAGATTAACTCTAAATGAAAAACTACCTGAAAGTAGATGTAGAGCTACTTTAGCAGTAGCAATCGTTCATAATATTTTAACACTAATGAGAGTTATTAGTATTAGAGAGTAATATTTAAATTCATTGATGAAATAATTTTTCGACAACCTCACTAATTGCAAAATCTATTTATTTATTAATTAATCCCAAAGCTGCATATTTTGGAGTGTTTTCTGTATTACCCCCCATACTTGGAACAATTGTTGCAGGTTATCTATCTGAAGGTCGTTGGAAACATGTGGCAATTATAATGTTATTTGGGTTGTTGTTGTGGTACTCAACAGACATTGGAAGGATAGTTTACTATTATCCATTTGTATCCATCTTTGCACTAATACTAATATTATATCTACGAGAAAAAATTTGCAAATTAATGTTTGAAAAAAATGTAATCAAATCAATTTTTGGAACTGCAGTGTTATCTTTTTGTAGTGTTATGACCGACCACTTATATGGTTCATTCTTAGGCATGTGGTATCTTAACCTTCCAGCATATATGTATGCCGAAGTGATTCCGCATTTTATTAAAGAAAGGTTATTTATGACACTAATTGGCACAGTATTCACCATAATGATAATTTATTTAACAAAAATGATTATAAAATACAGCCCAAAGATATATGATAAGATGTTAGAAGAGCACATAAACGAATATATGCAAAATAAAAAAGATGATCATAAAGTTGACCCAGAACTTTTAGAAAAATATAATATTAAATATCCTTCACAGGAAGAACAGAAAGAAATATTAAAAAAAGTGTTCTCACAAATAAGTAAAACGCCTACAGACAAAACAAAAGATAAATAATATTAATAAAGATAGATAATATTAATTTTTTAAATAATTTTTTTAATTTTTAATTATAATATCAAACTATCTTTTATTCTTTTTAATAATTCAGGAATGCTTGTTTTTTCGTATTCAGGAAGTGCTTCTAATTCTTCTACAATATTGTCAATTAGCTTGTTGAAGTTTGCATCCGTATTTTTTACATATAGAATCTCTTTTCTGTTGTATGATTGTTCAAGTAATGCATTTTTTGGAATATTGGCTATACATTTCATACCAAGTAATTTTTCAACATCATTTATAACACTTTCTGGAACCAAAGCGTCTGATTTATTTAATATGAATCCTACTGGTTTACATTCAAGGTAATTTCTTCCTATAACTGCAGTGTTGATAGCCCCTTGCAAACTTGGGCCAAAGGATATGAAATCTAAAACCAAAACGAAATACTCAGAAAACCCTAAGGATAGGTATGTTTCAATACCTGTGGTAGTTGTTGGGGCATCAATAAACACATAGTCAAATCTCTTTAATTCCTCTAATTTTTCAAATGCCTTATATCCTTCAATTTTGAAATAATCTTCTAATGACCTTCCGCTTGTAATAATGTAGAGATTTTCAATGTCTGTTTCTACCAATATTTCATCTATGCTCAAGTCCTCTTTAATCGCATCTATAAATGATTTGTTCATTTCCTTCCCAAAAAGATGTGTTAATGATCTTGATCCAATGTCAGCGTCTAATATAACAACCTTTTTACCCTTCAAAGCCAGTGCTGCAGCAACATTTGCAGTCATGACACTTTTTCCAGTTCCTCCTTTTGCTATGGAAAATGTAATTGTCTTCATAGTATTCCCCGCTTGTACTATTTTTTATGTTTTTGTTGTTTATTAATAGGGTTTTATACAAGGGCCGTTTGCGGAATAGTTGAATAATCAACTTCCTGCAACATAACTACGGCAAAATCCAAAGATTTTGCCGCTATTCATACGGCAACCTTCGGTTTTATCATTAAATTTTCAAATAAAGCATAATTTATCCTTGTTAATTTCATTGATGACTGTGGCCATTATAACGCAAACGACTATACATCCACGCGCAATATTATCAAAAAATGGGGTATAAGCATTTTAATGTTTTATCTTTTTTCACCTAACATTCCAAGAATTACTCTTGGTATTTTAACTTCTCTCCATTTAGCTTCCCAGGACTTTACTTTTTCAATAATTTCAATAAGTTCTTCTCCTTTTTTTGTAAGTATATATTTATTGGACTCTTTTTGAATGATATTCTCATGTTCCAACTCATCCAATCTCTCAGCCAAGGTTCTTGTACTTACACCTTTACCTTCCTCATCAAGGCTTTTTTTCAATGTAGTAAATGTATTTACCCCTTCTTTAATCTTAAAAATTATGTCTATAACTCCCTTTTTACCCAATAAACTGAATATATCCTCCATAATGATCCTCCTTAAATCAACATTCTTTTTAATACACTCTGTGAATTATAAATAATCTTGATTTATGTTTAAATATTGCAGGTTTTTATGTATTTATATAATATTATTAATACTTTATGGTATTGTGATTTATAGTCGTATGTGTTAGAAGGGTTTTTGGCAAAATCCAAGGGATTTTGCCGAATATCTTTTGGCAAAACTGAAAGTTTTGCCGTATGTCTTTTGGTAAAACCCTTTTGGGTTTTGCCGTATAATGCTATTGATAAAGTCATAAAGATTTATACTATAACGTAGTTATTAAACTATTCCGCACATAACTATAAATTGGTGAAAAATGGTGGAGTAATTATGGATAAATTAAATGAAATTCAAAATTTGTATAAAGAATATTACTCTTATGCAATAAAAAATGATTTGTTGGAGGTTCCTGAAGGAATTGAGTATAGGGAATTTGGTTATGGGTATTTTAAAAAAGTAGATAATAGAAACATCTCATTTAAGGATGAGGAAGAGTATAAAAATTGGGTATTGAAAAATGCCCCATTCCATTTGTATAAGTCTCTCTCCTACATGGAATTTCCTGACAAATCCGGTGGTGCAAATAAAAAGAAGGTTTTTAGGAGAGAGATTGCATTTGATATTGATGTTCATAAAACAAATAAATGTAGGCATAGTGATGATTGGGTTTGTGATAAATGCTTAAACGCAGCAAAAGAGCAGGCAATTTATTTAATTGAGGAATTTTTAATGCCTGATTTTGGGTTATCTAAGGAGGATTTGCAAATTGCATTTAGTGGGAATAGGGGATATCACATCTATATTAAACCAAAGGATGAGGAAATAAGGAACATCATAGAGCATTATGAAAAACCGCAGAGGAGATTTTTTATTGAATACATCTTAGGAAAAAATTTGAATTTAAATAAGGTTGGAAGTGGTTGGAGGAGGAGATTGGTAAAGGAGTTCAAAAAGAAAAGAATAGCAACAAAACAATTTGAAAAAGAAGAAAATTGGAAAAAAATAATTGAAAAAAGGAAAAATAAGGATAAAATATACTCAATTATAAATGAAACTTTAAATAAATTGGAATTGGATGAGAAAGTTATGGATGATGATATAAGATTGTTAAGGGTTATCAACTCTTTGCATGGATATACAGGGTTTATAGTTAAGGAGATAAAATACAAAGAACTTGATAATTTTAATCCCTTAAAAGATGCGATTTTTAATGGTTTTAATAAAAAATTCTACAATGTTAAGATAAAACAAAAGGTTGATAAAATTAACATTGGAGATGAAATATATAGCACTAAAAGCAAAGAAATTCCGGCAAGTGTTTTGTTGTTTTTATTTGGGCATGGTGTGGATTTTGAGATTATTGGTTAATCCCCTCTTTAACAGATTGGACAATAATTTCCCCGGCTTTGATTTTTTTGCATTCGTTATCTACAAATAATCTAATTTTAGATGCTCTGCAGAAATGTTGGACTCTTAAACCAATGTTTTTTAAGGTATTTTCGTTAAACTCCTTTCCAATAAATTCCTTTAGTGTTTCTGAGGTTGAACCACATGGTGCCTCTCTCAAAATTTCAATATCTTTTATTTTGTCATCTATGCATTTGATTTTTACCTTTGGCCTTCCAAAATATTTTAAAAATCCCTTCAATTGGGGAAATTTATCGATATAATTTTTTAAAACATCTTCATCAATCTCACACATCAAATCTGGACAAAATGCATTACCAAAACTTTCCAATTGCTTTTTAAATCCCCCACCTTTCCATGCACCAACAATAACAAATGCATTTTTATTTATTTTGCTGATTTGCCTAACGAGTTCGTAGGTTAAATCCGGGTTTGTGGTATAGGTTATAAATAAATCATAATCCTTTAATTTCTCCAAAACATCTTTATCAATTTCTATGTCATCAAATTCTCCAGAATATTTAACCTTAATAAAATCACAATTGAATTTTTTTCCTATAACATTATAAGCCCTTTCTCCATACTTTCCTTCACTTAAAATGCCTATTTTCATTATTTCACCATAAATTTAAATATATGGATATAACTGTCCAAAATAAAAAATGGTAGCCCGGCGCGGATTCGAACCGCGGTCCCGGGGTCCAAAGCCCCGGATGATTGGCCACTACACCACCGGGCTTCAGATAGCACCACTCATTATTAGATGATGTTCTGGTATATAAACTTTTCGGCGAAAATTATATATAGTTGTTTAAGAATTTAAAAATTATTTGGTGCCTCGGTGGCTCAGCCTGGTAGAGCGCCTGCTTGGTAAGCAGGAGGTCGCGGGTTCGAACCCCGCCCGAGGCTTCATTTTTAATTTTTATTTTGGAAAAATTAATTTATAAATCTAAATATAGAAATTTAGAAATTCATAATAGTTCATTGGAATTTGTAAAATTCTCCAAAAAACCCTAATTTATTTAGAAGTTTTTTATCCTCTTCACTTAAAGGATATTTCTTTGTTGGTGGAATTGGTGAGCCATCTCTTGCGTATATAACCCCTCCTTTTTTCTTTGCTCCCAAATATTTTCCTGCATTTCCATCAACTATGATAAACCCTTTTTTCATCTCAATGGCTGTAAAGTCCCCAGTATTGCCCCTAACTATAACACACCCTCCCCTCAAAACAGCCCCAGTATTTTTTCCAGCGTTTCCATTTACAATAACCTTTCCTTTTTTCATCAGTATGCCAGTGCTTAAATCAACGTTTCCATTTACAACAATGGTGGCATCTTTTTCTAATCTTGCTCCAACAGTGTCTCTAACAATTCCATCATTAATAATTAATTCATCATTTCTAAATTTATTTGGTTTTAGAAGTTTTTCGTTGTGTCTTTTTTCAACAAATTCAGTAATGGATATGAACTTTCTATATCCTTTAATATCACTCTCAACTTCAATTACATTGCCTATTGGCTCTTTTATGGTAGATTTTTCATTAACATAAACCGTTCCAGAAACCATACTGATGCCAAACCTTGTGTCAATGTTTCCATCAATGACTACTGTTCCTACGTCAATTTTTCCCCCTTTGCCTCCAAAGTATTTTAAATCTGCTCCCATAGATGAGCAAAACCTCTTTCCAACATCTCCTTTTATATAGACAACTCCTTTATTTTTCAGATGTTCAACCAAATCTTTGTAGGTTATATCATCAACTACTTTTTGGTTATAATCAAAATTACTTTGCCATATAAAGTTGTAGGTAAAATCGCACAGACAATCCAGTGGCTTTTCTAATTTTATTGTTAAAATATCCTTATCTTTTAAAAAATCTTCAATGGATTTCTTTTTTAATTTTTTGAATATACCAAAAACCATAATACCACCAAAATAAACAGCACTAATATAGTCGTTCTACAAATTTACAGCACTGTCCATAATCTTAAATTTTAAATTTTAGGTAATTTGACAAAACTCTAATTTAAATTAGAGTTATGCTAACTATCATCTAATTGTAGAACGACTATAAACACTCTGTGAAAAATACCTAATAAAATTATCGATTTAAAATTATTAAAAAATGCAAAAAATCAATAAAAATTGGGTAAATAAAAAAGAGTAACAAAAAAGGAGTAAAATTATAAATTATTTATAAAGCATCTTTTCCTCTTTCTCCTGTTCTTACCCTTACAACTTCTTCTACTGGAATAACGAATATCTTACCGTCCCCAAATTCTCCTGTTTTAGCATTTTCGCATATTAAGTCAATAATTTTTTCTACATTTGCATCATCGACGACAATCTCAATTTTTACCTTTGGCAATAAATCAATGATGTATTCTCTTCCCCTGTATCTCTCAACAATTCCTCCTTGAACTCCTCTTCCTTTAACCTCACTAACCGTCAAACCTTTACATCCTGCCTTGAGCAATGCATTTTTTACATCCTCTAACTTTGAAGGTCTTATTATTGCCTCTATTTTCTTCATAATATCCCCCTAAACTAAAAACTTAAAGAAATAATAAGAAATTAAATAGGAATAAATAAAAATTAGAAGAGTTTTTGTTTAGTCATTTGTGTATGCACTTACCTGCAATACTCCTTCATCCAATCCGACTTCTTCAACTTCTTTTGAAACTCTCAAGCCAATGGTTGCATCTAATCCTTTATAGAGGATTGCTCCACCAATAATCGCAATTAAACTTATTATAACTGCCCCCAACACCTGCCCAACAAATGATGTTGCTGAAGGATCTCTTAACAAGAATGGAATTCCTGCACATATAACCCCAATTAAACCACTCATTGCATGAACTGGTCCAATAGCACAGACATCATCAATTTTCAATTTCTCTTCAATGAATTTGAATGTGAATGGTTGTTGCAAACCTGCCAATAATCCAACAATTAAAGCCCCTATTGGGGTGAATAAATCTACTCCACTACAAACAGCAACTAACCCTGCACACATACCGTTTGCAGTGTAGAGGGGGTCGTTTCTTGAGCTTAAAGCCCCACCAATGATACCCCCAGCAAGAGCCATTGTTGTTGCCAATGCAACTCTTGTTAATTCCAAACCATCTCCAACACTTGCCGCACTTCCAATGTTAAATCCATACCATCCAAATGCCAATATAAATGCCCCTAAGACAGCCAATGGGATGTTATGTCCTGGAAGTGCTTGTGGGATGCCATTTATATACTTTTTAGCTCTTGGCCCCAATGCCCATGCAGCCATTAGACCAACCAAACCACCAAACAAGTGGACAGCTCCACTTCCTGCATAGTCGTGGAAAGCAATTCCTAACGCCTCAAATCCTCCGCCCCATACCAAATGCTCAACAATTGGGTATAAAATACCTCCAACGATTAAAGCCCCAATGAAGTATGGAAGGATTTTTATTCTCTCTGCAACTCCTCCTGTTATGATTGTTACTGCAGCAGCAGCGAACATAACCATCTTCATGAACCATGCTCCTAACTCGACATCAAATCCTCCAAATACCAAAGGAATAATATTCTCAAGTCCATAAGAAATTCCATAACCAATTGCCAAATAACCAATAAACACTGCAGCCAAATCCAACAATTTCAAAACACAATGATAAGCAGCATTTCTATGGCTGAACTGACCAATCTCCAACGCAATAAACCCTGCCTTCATGAAGAAGATCAACGATGCAGCCCATAAAAAGAAAAATACATCAATTCCTTCCATGCCTTCCACCTTACGTATTTTAGGTGTGTTTATGGTTGTTTGTGGATTTTAATATATTTTGGACATAAGAAATTATTGTAAGAAATTCTTGAAAGAACGATAATTGCACGTAAAATTCCAAATAAAATATAACTCATGCTTTAATTTCATTGATGACTATGGTCATTTATAATGCAAACGACTATACTACGGGGTAGAATATTATCGCCAATAGGAATACTTCTTCCTACATCCCAATTTCCTTTTGATGTATAAATAATTTATCACGGAAAATAGAAGCCGACTTCTTTTAACCGAATAAAATAAAAATAGGTGTTGAATTGTTGAGAATATGGGCATATAACAAAAATACAGCGGTATTAAGAAGTAGGGCATAAGAATATAGTTGTGTGCGTTAGAGTTTGGAAATATGCTGTAGCAAATTTTCAATGATTGTAAGCTATTTCAAATTTTTTGGCAAAACCTAAAAGGTTTTGCCATATATTTTTAAGGAAGAATAATTACTATTAAAAATTCATTTAATATATAAATGAGTTTAAAAATTAACGACAAAACCTCTGGTTTTGCCATATATAATTCCGCACACAACTATAAATATCACAAATTGTTTATAGTTGGTATGCAAAATTATGTTAAAAAGAATTTTTGGGATGGTTTTATGGCGATAGAGTTTGATATGGTTGGATATATTGCTGGGACGTTGACAACATTTGCCTCCCTGCCCCAACTAATAAAATCATTAAAAACAAAAGACATGAGTGGGATTTCACTTTATTTTGTGGTTACTTTCACTTTAGGGCTTTCTTTATGGCTTGTTTATGGAATTTTAAAGAATGATTATCCAATAATAATTTTTAACATAATTTCATTGATGTTTTGGATTCCAATAACGTATTTAAAGGTAAAGGATGAATTAAGAAGGAAGTTAAATTATAGTCGTGTGCGTTAGAAATTGGAATAAACTGTTGGTTAATTTTTAAAGATTTATATCTCATTTAAAAATTTTAAGGAGGAATGAAAGCCATTTAAAAAATTCATTATTATATAAATAGGTTTAAAAATCCACTGCAACCTTCGGTTGCAGGGAAGTTGAATAACCGTAGGTTATTCAACTATTCCGCACACGACTATATTAAAAGCAAGGCTACGGAAATGAATATTTACTTTATTTTTTCCTATTTTGCTCAAAATCATAAATCATAATATTTTTGTATTGATTATTGATTTTTAGTTATAACTTCTCTTGCTTTATAAAGAGTTCGATAATTTTTAGTAAGAGTTTAAAGAAAGATATTTATAGAAGTTTCTGCAATAATAGAAAATAAATTTAAAAATAAGTCAGCAAGTTCTATTTTTCTGATTGTTTCTAAGCTAATAAAATATCGAAAATTATTCTATTTTAAGATTAAATTAAAGTTTGGAATTATTTTCATACAATCAACTATTTTCAAACAAAATAAATACCAAAAATAATAAATTTAGGTCATAATAATGACAAAACTATTTTGGTGATTTTATGGATGATTACGAGAAATTCATGAGGTGTATAATAGAGAATATATTGAATGAATATGAAAAGAAAAAGAAGGTCTCAAAAGACAGAATTGAACAGATAAAATCAAAATGTCTAAGAAAATTTAGGCATTTAAATGTGGGGTTCCCATTAAACTCTGAAATATTAAAATATGCAACTGAAGAAGAGAAAAAAGTCCTCATCCCATTACTGAGAAAAAAGCCCGTCAGAACATTATCTGGTGTTGCGGTTGTTGCAGTAATGACATCCCCTGAAAAATGTCCGCATGGAAAGTGTATGTTTTGTCCAGGGGGAAAAGGTAGCGTCTTTGGAGATGTGCCGCAAAGTTATACGGGAAGAGAACCAGCAACAATGAGGGGCTTGATGTATAAATTCGACCCCTACGAACAAACCAAAGCAAGGTTGGAGCAGTTGGAGAAAGTTGGGCATCCAACAAATAAGGTTGAACTCATCATTATGGGAGGGACATTTCCAGCAAGGGATATAGAGTATCAAGATTGGTTTATAAAAGGTTGCTTAGATGCAATGAACAAAAAAGTATCAAATAGTTTAGAGGAAGCACAAAAACTAAATGAAACTGCAGAACATAGATGTGTGGCTTTATGCATTGAAACGAGACCTGATTATTGTAGAGAGGAACATATAAACCAAATGCTAAAATTGGGGGCCACAAGGGTAGAACTTGGGGTTCAGAGTATATACAATGATGTGTTAAAGTTTGTTAAAAGAGGACATACCGTTGAAGATACAATAAAGGCAACGCAATTGTTAAAGGATAGTGGTTTAAAGGTTTCTTACCACATGATGCCTGGCTTACCAAACACAACAGAAGAGATGGACAAAAAGATGTTTTATGAAATATTCAACAATCCAGATTTTAAGCCTGATTTAATCAAAATTTATCCATGTTTGGTTGTTAGGGGGACAGAAATATATGATTTGTGGAAAAAAGGGGAATTTAAACCACTAAATGATGAAGAAGCGGTGGAATTAATAAGTTATGTAAAGTCCATAATGCCAAAATGGGTAAGAACTTCAAGAATTCAAAGGGATATTCCTGCAACTGTTATCGTCGATGGAGTTAAGAAGAGCAATTTGGGAGAATTGGTCTATAAAAACTTAGAAAGGAAAGGCATAAAATGTAAATGTATAAGGTGTAGGGAAGTTGGGCATGTGATGTATAAGAGAGGCATTATGCCTGAGATTGAGCATATAAAATTATGCAGGGAAGAATATATTGCAAGTGGAGGAACAGAAATCTTCTTATCCTATGAAGATTTAAAAAACGATATATTAATAGCATATTTAAGGTTGAGAATTCCATACAAACCATTTAGAAAGGAGATTGATGACAAAACAGCATTGGTAAGGCAGCTCCATGTTTGTGGGCAAGAAAAACCTTTAACAAAGGACATAAAAGAAATCACATGGCAACATAAAGGATATGGAAAAATGCTCCTAAAAGAAGCAGAGAGGATTGCGAAGGAAGAATTTGGCATGAACAAAATTTTGGTAACAAGTGGTATTGGAGTTAGGGAATACTACAGAAGGTTGGGATATGAAAGAATAGGGGCATATATGGGTAAATATCTATAGCCCAACAAAAATATTTAAAAATATTAATGTTAATATCTCCAAATTTATCTGAAATTTACAATAACAACAAAAATTGACTATAAAAAAATAAAAAATTTACCAATTTATCATATTCAAAATAAACGCCAAAAATATGGGGAGGACTAAATTGTCATCAATTTTTATTTTTTTGCTTATTAACTCTATAAACGCCCCAACAAATGCCACTAAAACCCCGTAAATTCCAAATGAATGCAATATTATGCAGGCAGAGATAAAAAATGCAAGAAATCCTTCAAGTGTTTTCCCAAATATCTTTATTTTGCCTCTAATACCCACTAATGTTGCCAAAGCATCGCTAATAGAAAAAACCAATATCGCATAAAAAATGGCATTAATGTTATCTACAAGTATCACTGCTATTAACACTCCAACTGCAAACAAAACAGCCCCTTTACCATACTCATTTTCTCTACCACACAACCTAAGTAAGTCAGATATTATTGGAGCATAATGTTTCCTTAAATAAAAGTGTAAGAAAATCCCCGCCAATGTCAAAATAAATAATGGATATATTACCTTCTTTCCAAAATAAAGAATTGAAAAAGCAGTAATACTTCCGAATACCATGTGGATGAGCTGTCTATAAATTTCCCTCATAAATAAAACCCAGATTTCCCATTTTATTTTTTGTACATAATCAAAATTATCAAGAATTAAAGAAAAGAAATAGAATATTAATGTTGTTTTATAAATCCGCTTCTTTTATTGCATCGTATAGGGAATTGCATAAATAAATGATTTCTTCCTCTGTTATTGATAGTGGAGGAACTAAGATAACAACATTACCAATAGGCCTCATATATATGCCTTTTTCAAGTAATTTATCTGCAACCCTATATCCTGCCTTATATCCATAAGGATAAGGTTCTTTTGTTTCTTTATTTTTTACAAGTTCTATTCCAACCATAAAACCTCTTCCTCTTACATCTCCAACATGTTCAAGTTCTTTTAATTTTTTAAGCTCCTCGTGGAGAAGTTTTATTTTTGGTTGAATATTTTCTATTACATTTTCTTTCTCAAAAATATCTAATGTTGCAAGTGCAGCAGAACATAGGAGTTGGTTTCCAGTATATGTATGTCCGTGATAGAACTGCTTACTTTCCCCAAAGTCTCCAAGGAACATATTATATATCTCATCTGTTGTAAGTGTTGCGGCCAATGGTAAATACCCTCCAGTTATTCCCTTCCCAAGACAAAGGATATCAGGTTTTTCTAATTTCTTTAACTCTTCATTGTCACAAAAGAACATCTTTCCTGTTCTTCCAAATCCAGTAGCAACTTCATCAAGGATAAATATCACATCGTTCTCTTTACATGCCTTCGCTACTCCTTCAATATACCCATCTGGGAATGGTATTATTCCAGCAGAACCCATAACTCCTCCTTCAAGGATAACACAAAATACTTCCTCACTATGCTTCTCAATCAACTCAACGATTTCATTTAAACACTCCATCCCACAACCTTTCTTATTTCTCTCATCCGTATCTTTGAAGTTGTAGTATTTGCATCTATAGCAGTAAGGAGGGTCTGCATGGTAACCTTTAAATAATAGTGGTTTAAATACCCCATGGAAAAGTTCACTACCTCCAACACTCATAGCACCAACTGTATCTCCATGATAACCTTCTTTAACTGAAATAAATTTATGCCTCCCTTTATCCCCTCTCAAAACATAATATTCAAATGCCATTTTAACGGCAATCTCTACAGCCTCTGCACCATCTTCTGAATAGAATACTTTTGTTAAATGCTTTGGGGTTATATCCACCAATTTTTTTGCCAATAAGATAGATGGAACATTCCCACATCCAAGTAATGTTGAATGGCAAATTTTATCCGCTTGATTTTTTATTGCATCTATTATCTCTTTCCTACTATGTCCAAACAAATTACACCATATAGATGAGACGGCATCCAAATATCTATTCCCATAAATATCAATCAAATAATTTCCTTCTCCTCTCTCTATAATTAAGTTTTTTGAGTTTACATATTCCTTCATTTGTGTGTAAGGATGCCACACATACTCCTTATCCCATTTCTCAAGCAATTCTGGATTTTTCATAGTATCACCAATGAACCTGTAGTTAGATATTAATACGTGGAAATTATTGTTTGGAAAATTACTGTGGTTTATATATTCAAAGTCAATTTTGTTGAGATACCGTCGTGTGCGTTAGAAATATTTGGCAAAACCAAAGGTTTTGCCGTATGTTTTTTGGCAAAATCCAAGGGATTTTGCCGTATATATTTGTCCGAGATTATATCTTCCTTATTTAATTTAGAAAGTTTTGTAACTGACTATAATCTACAAAATCCTTTCAACTTTCCATTTTTATTCTCAAATTCATTCCACATGACACATTCCAAATGACAAAATACTTCCCCACATTAATTTAATCTTTATTGTTATTTTATACTAAAAAGTTTTTTAAAATATTTTTTATATAACCGCCTTCCGAAACTGTTATATATTAGATGAGTGTTAGTTATTATTGGTGAGTAAGTATGAGTTTAGAAAGACTATATACGATGAAGGAAGCTTGTGAATTGTTGGGAATTCATATAAAAACACTGCAAAGATGGGATAGAGAGGGAAAGATAAAGTGTGTTAGAACTGTGGGGGGAAAGAGGAGGGTTCCAGAGAGTGAAATAAAACGAATATTAGGAATTAAAGATAAAGAACAAAGAAAAATTATCGGCTATGCAAGGGTTTCATCTAACACACAAAAAGACGATTTAGAAAGGCAAATAGACGCGATAAAATCATACGCAAAAGATAGGGGCTGGAATATAGAGATATTAAAAGATGTTGGCAGTGGATTAAGCGAAAAAAGAAAAAACTACAGAAAACTTTTAAAAATGGTTATAAATCAGGAGGTTGAGAAAGTAATAATTGCCTATCCAGATAGATTGACAAGATTTGGCTTTGAAACATTAAAAGAATTCTTTAAATCTTACGGAACGGAGGTAATCGTTATTAATAAGAAATGTAAGGCTCCACAAGAAGAGTTAGTAGAAGATTTAATAACCGTTATTTCCCATTTCGCAGGAAAATTATACGGAAGGCGTTCTCACAAATATAAAAAACTTATAAAGACAGTTAAAGAAATTGTGGGCGAGAATAATGCAAAATAAAAACAAACTTCCATCCGAAATCGTATTAACTTACAAGATTAAACACAATTACGATTTAAAAAACTTGTTAGATGGATTTATGAGTACCTCTCAGAAAGCAGTTGATATTATCTGGGAAAATATCAACTGGAAAGAAAAACAAGTTAAACATCGATTTAAATCTAAAAATAAATACAAATACTACACAACCACCCGATTAATCCCAGAAATTCCAAAAGATAAGGATTTCAAAAGAGAACTAAGAAATTATTTACTAAATGGCTGGAATTTTGCTTCTCATTATGTAGATGGAGCTATTAAAGTGGCTTATTCAACAATAGAGAGTTGGAAATCGAATTATTTAGATGGTAAAAGAAAAAGAAATAAACCGACATTTAAAAGACCTTTTGTTAGAGTTAAAAATACCCTAATAAAATACGATAAAGAAAATGGAACGATAAGGATAACAATAAAAGCGAGGAGGGAGTATTTAGTTTTAAATATTAAAAATGAATGGTTTTTCGAAAAAATTAGAGGTTTTGACATTGGAGAGATTATTTTGAAGGACAACGAGGCATTAATAACCTTTAAAAAACCTTTAAATATATTTGATAAAAAAGTCGTTATCGGTGTAGATAGCAATCTAAAATCCTTAGATTTATTCCATCCAGAAGAGGGGTGGATTAGAGTTGATTTATCTGAACTGCATAGAATAAAGAAGGTTTATGATGTTATTATCGATAAGTTAAAGTCGATTTATAAAAAAGCTCCGAAGAGAATTGGTATCTTGCTAAAAAAGTATTATAATAGAAGGAAAAATCGAGTTGAAGATTTTATTAATAAATTAACTTCCCAGCTATCTAAACTCTTTCCAAATGCAATTTTTATCTTTGAGGATTTGGATAAGCTCAGTATGTATAAAAATTCAAACTTTAACAGAGATTTAGATAGGACAAGCTGGAGAGAGATAGCGAAAAAGTTAGAGTATAAGAGTATTGTTTTTTACGTTAATCCTCACTATACTTCAAAAACCTGTCCCGTATGCGGGAGTAAAATGGAGTCCCAAGAGGGACAGGTTGTAACATGCGAAAAATGTGGAGTTTTCAATAGGCAGTTCGTCGGCTCTTTTAATATCTTTAAAAGAGGAGTTAAATTAGTTAAAAAACTCTTAGGCGGAGTTGGGGCCCCCGTGGCTGGGGTGGAGGTCGATGATTTACTCCCCAATGAACCCAGAGGAGAGTTGAGACCGATGTCACCCAAGTCCATCGTGAGGGTTAATTTAAGCGAGAGTACTTTTATTCACATTTACTCCTAAATCCTCACGATGGATAGACCCCAATTTATTTTATTCTAAGAAACCATCTTGGTGAAAAGATGATATTGGGCATTGATATTGGTGGGGCAAATACAAAAATAACTGAAATTGATGAGAATGACTACAAAATACATCATATATATTTCCCAATGTGGAAAAATAATGAAAAACTAACCGAATTATTAAAAAAATACAGTGAAAATGTTGATACAGTTGGTATTGTTATGACCGCTGAACTCGTTGATGCCTATGAAACAAAAAAAGAGGGCGTAAATGACATATTAAATTCCGTTGAAAACGCCTATGATTGCCCAATTTATGTTCTTGATGCTGATGGGAATTTTTTAACTCCAGAAGAAGCGAGAGAAAACTACTTAAAAGTTTCCGCCGCCAATTGGATGGCTACTGCAAAATTTGTCTCTGAATATATTGATAATAACTGCATTTTGGTGGATATGGGCTCAACCACAACAGATATAATCCCAATAAAAGATGGGAAAATTTTGGCAAATAAGAAGGACTTGGATAGGTTAATGAACAACGAACTTATTTATGTTGGGACTTTGAGGACTCCATTATCATTTTTAGCCAATAAAATAAACTTTAGAGGAAAAATAACACATGTATCATCAGAATACTTTGCAATAACTGGTGATATACACGTTATTCTTGGCAAAATTAAGGAAGAAGATTACACCTGTGAGACACCAGATGGTAAGGGCGTTGATAGAGACGCATGCTTAACAAGAGTCGCAAGGGTTTTGTGTGGAGATAGAGAGATGATCAATGATGATGAATTAACTGCTATTGCTGAAGAATTCTATGCCAAATTATTGAAATTAATAAGGGAAGGAGTTGATGAGGTATCTAAAAAATATGAATTAAAAAATGTAGTTATAACTGGTTTAGGAGAAGAAATCTTAAAAGATGCGTTAAAGGGATATAACATAAAATCAATAAAAGAAATTTATGGGAAAGAAGTTTCATTGGCAACCCCAAGTTTTGCCGTTGGGATGTTGTTGAAGAAATACATTGGCTAATTTCCCAAATGTTTATTATCTAAAACCAAAAAACAAAAAGTGATAATATGAAAGCAGTATGTGTTTTAAGCGGTGGTTTAGATTCTACAGTAAGTTGCTTAATTGCAAAGGATTTAGGTTATGATTTGGTTAATATTACATTTAACTATGGACAAAAAGCAGCAAAAAGGGAAGTAAACTCTGCAAAAAAAATATCAGAAATTTTAAATGCTGAACATGTTGTTATTGATTTGCCATTTATTAAAAAATTTGGAAAAAGTGCTTTGCTAACTGAAAAAGAACCTCCAAAATTGGATATTGAAGAGTTGGATATGAGATTCAGAACCATTCAAACAATGGAAGAAGTTTGGGTTCCAGCGAGGAATTTAATCTTATTCAGCATTGCAAGCGGGTTTGCCGAGAGTATTGATGCAGATAGGGTGTTTGTTGGTTTAAGCGGGGAGGAGGCAACAACATTTCCAGACAACACACCTGAATTTGTTGAGAGATTAAATAAGGCATTGGAATATGGAACATTAAACCAAGTTAAGATAGAGGCACCACTATGCAATAAGAACAAGCAGGAGATTGTTAAAATTGGGCATGAAATTGAAAAGAAATTGGGCGTTGAGGTTTTAAAGTATAGTTACTCATGCTACAAAGATAATGGAGAGGATTTTTTACATTGTGGAGTTTGTGAGAGTTGTGCAAGAAGAAAAAGAGCATTTTTAGGAGCTGGTGTTAAAGATAAAACAAAATATATTGAATAACTCATCTCAGACAAATGTATTTGGAAATCGACATTAAAATTTCCATTAAGTTGTCTTTTTTTATTTATTCTTTCTTTTTTTTGTTTTATTTAATATTTTTTCAAGTTTTTCTAATTGTTCTTTAGTACCAAACGCGTAAATTTCATCTCCTTTATCAACAACAACATCTGGGGAAGGATTTATAATTAAATCATTCCCCTTTTTAACTGCTAAGATTGTTACCCCAGTTTTTGACCTTATTTGGGATTCATAAAGTGACTTCCCACAAATTTCAGATCCTTCACAAACACAGAACTTCTCAATCTCCATATCATAACTATCATCCATTATGGTAGATACAAAATCCAAAACCTCAGGTTTTAGGGCTATCTCTGCTATCCTTGAACCCCCTATCACATTAGGAGAAACTACCCTATCAGCCCCTGCTTTTAAAAGCTTATCTACTGCACTACCATCCTCTGCCTTTGCCACAACATATATGTTTGGATTTAATCTTTTAGCAGACAAAGTTATAAAAACATTCTCAGCATTAGTATTTACCACAGAAATTAACCCCCTTGCCCTCTCAATACCTGCTTTTATCAAAACATCATCTGATGTAGCATCCCCCACAACATAAATCAGATCAGGGTCCTTTTCAGCTTCTTCTTCCAACATTTTTTCATCAGAATCAATAACAACAAAAGGTACCTTTGCATTTTTGAATTTTTCCGCTACAACTTTTCCTAATTTGCCATATCCACAGATAATAAAGTGACCCTTTAATTTTTTTAAATTTTTCTCCATTTTTCTCATCCTTGCAACTTTTTTAAAATGCCCTTCCATAAAAAACTCTGCAATACTTCCAAATGTATACGCAACAGCACCAACACCAGTAACGATATACACCATTACCAGTGCCTTACCCCAATGTGTAGTTGGAGTATAATCACCATAACCAACAGTCGATATTGTCACAATTGAAACATACAACGCCGTGAAAAAATCCCAACCTTCCAAAAACATAAACCCTATAGACGCAAATAATATTAGTGCCCCTATAGTCACCATTCCCAACTTTATTTTATTTAAGGTGTCCATTTCCATCAATCCCAATTATTATACTATGTTTTACCATTAATTTTTAAACTTACGCTCATATATATTGATTGATAAAAAACACAAATATTTCTAATGAATCCACTACTTTAAGTAGATTTTTAATGTTCTTTATGTTGTTATGTTGTTTCTGATGCTTCCATTAACAGAGGAGGGGTGAAAAATCCCAGTTTTAATAGATTTTTTAATAGTTATTGGTTTTCAAAATTATCATCAGTTGATTGAGAAGATGAGCGATTAATTTTATTCTTTTTTTCCAGCTCATGACTGATAATTCTCTGAACCCTTGTTATTAGTCCAGATATTATATATAACACTGCAAGAACAATTATTATTTTTCCCCACATTGTTTGGGGTGTAATATCTCCGTATCCTATGGTGGTTATAGATATTACTGTAAAGTAAAATGCATCTGCAAAATTGTTTATTTTTGGATTTGCTTCATTTTCAGCCAGCCATATAAAACATGATAATATAAAACTAAATGTCAATATGGTTATAAAATTAATGGTTTCTCGACTTAGGTTAAGATGTCTGAATTTTATTATCCTCAATAATACCAATATTCTTACTGCATTAATTATTGTTGTATCCTGAAATTATTTCGTTGTTCATGTTCATGTTATCACCTCTTTATTGCATTTGGTATTTTCGAAGTATACTTCGTATGGGGTTTTAAAACTTAATGAGCGGTGTGGTTTTATTTGGTTGTGCCATTCAACGAATTCTTTCAGGTTGTTGAACTTGTCCAGTCGATATTCAACTTCCCTATTTATTCTTTCAACTTTTCCTATCGTTTGAGGGTGTCTGATTGAGGTTTTTATATGCAAAATTTCCCTTTCCATTAGAAACTTCTGAAATCTCGAGATTCCACCCCTTGCAGGGACGAATTGGGTTCCATTGTCAGTTAATATCTTTTTCGGCGTTCCATACTTTTCAAAGCATTCTTCTAAAGCCGAGATAACAACGTCGGTTGTAGCTTCTTCGTAAATTCCAGCGTGTAGGATGAATCTACTGTGATCATCAATTATTAACAGGAGATTATATCTAACTCCATCCACATCTACGATTTTAAAATCCATCTGCCACATTTCGTTAGGTTTTGAAGCGCTGAATCGCTTTGGCTTTTTCTTTCTTTTCTTCTTTCTCTTGTGGGTGAGATCGAACTCCTTCAGTATAGTATATATACGATTATGAGGAATATGTATATTGTGCTTATTCTCTATGTATTTCTCTAAATGCACTGCACTGGTTCCTTTATACTCCTCAACTGCTTTAAGAACTAAATCAATCTCTCCCTTCGATATTTTCTTTGGCTTTCTACCCCTACGTTTTATCTTTGGAATTTCTCCGGTCTCTCTATATTCTTTCCATATTTGCTGAACTCTACGGGGAGTTACTCCAACTTTCTTAGCTATACGGCTGGTTTCAAAGCCCTTTTCTTTCCATCTAATGATTTTCCTAATCATTTTATCGTTAAGTTTTGCCCCCTTCATATTATTCTTATTATTAACATTCCTCTTTTTATTACCTACTGATGCGAAATAATTTTGGGATACCACAGGTGTAATTATGGAAATTGGTATCTTAGACATAAAAGGTTCTCTTCCATGTTTTGAATACTTCGGAAATTTACCAACCAAAATCATCGATGAAAATAATATCAAGGATATTAAAGATTTAGACATGCTTATTATTCCAGGAGGTAGTATAGTAGAAAGCAAATCACTCAATGAAAACCTAAAAAAAGAAATTGTCAATTTTGATGGGTACATAATTGGAATTTGTAGCGGTTTTCAAATCTTATCGGAAAAAATAGACATTGGGAGGAAAAGCCCGGTTCCAATAATTAGGGAGGGATTGGGTTTATTGAATGTTGAATTTTCCCCACTAATTTGCACAGATAGGGTTAAAGCAACACTTGAAACAGATTCAATCTTAGGAAAAAAAGGAACTGTTGGAGAAGGATTTCACTGCCACACCTATGGAAATATAAAGATAACGGATAAAAAAACCAAACCCCTCACAATATCAGAGGTCAAAAAACTAAACTATAAGATGCAAAAAACCTGTAAAAATATCATATCTGGGGCTGTTTGTGGAAAAGTCATTGGAACCATGGTGCATGGGTTTTTGGACAACGAACATATAAGAAACAATATATTAGACAACTTAAAGGTTGATGAAGAAGAGAGAAAAAAAATCCTTGAAAAAAATAAAGAAGTTATGAAAAAATTAAAATTAAGAGGATTAAAATTCAGAAATAACACAAACAAAAACATAACAAACACAGAAAACAAAAAAGAAATTCGGGGAATCATTTTATTAGCAACGGGCTCAGAAAGTGGAAAAACATTTTTAACTACTGCAATTTGCTCAAAGTTAGATGGAAAGGTTTTGGTATCAAAGATTGGGCCTGATGTTAGGGATATCGTCCCAGCTTTGTATCTGTTGAGGGAACCAATGCTAAAATATAGTAGTATAAAAATTAGTGATAGAGGTTGGTGTGAAGTCTCTGAATACCTAAATTACCTAAAAAATTCCAACTACGATTATGTAATCATTGAAGGGGTTATGGGGGCATTTACTGGGGCATTAAATAAGAAAAATTACAGTGGGGCTGAGATAGCGAAGTTATTAAATTTCCCAGTTTATATTGTCTCTGCATGTAATAAAAGCGGTATTGAGGGGGCATTTGTTGAAAGCTTAGCATATTATTCCCTACTAAAAGAGATGGGAATTAAAGTTGAGGGAATAATACTAAATAGGGTTTATAATTTTAATGTTTTTGAAAAAGTTAAAAAGATTGGAGAAGAGATTGGCGTCAAAGTTATCGGCATCCGAAAAGTCGAAATGGAAAGGAGAGGCCTAATTCCTGAAGTGGAGATTGATTATGAAGAGTTCTGTAAGTTGGCAATGGAATTGGATATACAACTCGAAATACCGAAAGTCGAAATTAAAGGCATAAATGAAGAAAATAAAAATTTTGAAGATTATTTAAAAGAATGGAGTAAAAAAATAAAAAATATTACTTAGAACTTTCCCTATATAAAGTTCCAAAGTAATATACAGCCACTAAAGACAAATAAAACATGGCAAAAATGCTCAATATCCAACCTATTATGGGAATCATTGATACTAGATCCAATACAAAAACCAAAATAAACAACACAACATACGCCAATAAATAATCCCCAATTACCGATTTTATTCTTCCCAATATTTCTTCGAACTCAAATGCTGCTGATAACTTTTCCTTTGCAGCATAATTTGCAATTGCCATAGGCATTGCAAATCCAAATACTATAAATAACACAAATCCCAACACAAAACCAACAATAGAAGAATTTTTACCTACCAAAGCCCCCAATCCCCCTAACAAAATCATCACCACTAAAGGAATCGCAAAGTAAATCAAACCTATAATAAACACACAAATACCAGTAATGAACTTACCTCCCCAATTTTCCCATTCTGGAAGAACCTTTTTTCCAGTTATAACATACTTCATAGTTTCAACAAAATAACCACCTACTATAAGATTAACTATGGGGATAATGCCTATAATCCCCCCAATAATAACCTTCTTAACCCATTCTTCATCATCCATAGGAAACTTCAAACCTTCAATAATATCCATAACTCCCACCCCACATAATAATAACATATTTCTGTTTTTCATAATATATAAATTTATTTTTCTTTGAATATTTAAACATTTAAATTAAACAACACTAAAAGAATATATACCCCACATACTATAAACTTCACAAAAAATATAGTCGTTGCGTTTTATAAATGACATTACACACAATCAAAATTAAAGGAAGAGTTATGTCCTATCTAAAATTAACCGTGATTATAGTTTTTTTCAATATTTATTGAATTAAATAAGTGACAAAAATTCCGCAAACGACTAAATTAGAAAGTTCTGTGGAATTATGGAAAATGACAAAATAAGAGAAAAAATTGAGGAATTAAAAGATCTGCTTATATATTACATCAGAAATTTCTACAACGACGATATCATCTCAGAAAAAGAAAGAATTGAGATTGACCTAACTGAAATTTATAAATTTGGATTAATTGATTTTGTGGAATTTATTCATGAACATCCTAAGGAAGGATTAAAATTCATAGAAGAGTGTTACCGTAAAGCATACTATTCATTAAAAAACGAATATCCAAAATGCATCATCACAATAAAAAATCTACCGGAAATTTTCAAAAAAGTTAGGCACAAAAATAGATTGCTAACAATCAGTGACATAAAAAGTCACACAATTGGAAAACTCGTAGAGTTTGAAGGTATAGTAGTGACGGCAACAAAAATAAAAACAGTTCTAAAAAAAGCAACATTTATTTGTAGCAAATGTGGGAAAAAAATAACTATAAACATAGATAACCCATTTGAACCATTTGAAGAGCCAAGTTGTGAATGTGGAGGGAATGATTTAGTTTTAATTGACAATGAATGTGAATACATGGACTTTCAAGAGATAAAAGTTCAACAACCTTTGGATTTGATGGATGACCCAGAGGAACCACCAAAATACATAACCGTATTCTTAGAGAACTCCCCAGGGATTTACTGTGGAAGGGTAAAGATAACAGGCATTCCAATAAAAATACAAAAGAACAAAAAAGTGCCAATATATGACATCTATATAAAAGGAATCAACTGTGAGGTTTTAGATGATGAAATTGAAATGGAATTAAGTAGGGAAGATATCAAAAAGATTGAAAAAATAAGTAAATTGCCAAATGTTGTGGATTTATTGGCAGATCGACTAATTCCTGAGATAAAAGGGCATGAAGTTGTTAAAAAAGCAGTATTTTTGCAACAAATAAAAGGGGTTAAAAAAGGAAATAAAAGAGCAGACATCCATATTTTATTAATCACCGACCCAGGAATCGGGAAAACAGTGATATTGAGGAGGATCGCAGAACTTCCTGGGAATTTATATGGTTCTGTAACCACTGCATCAGGAGTTGGTTTAACCGCGGCAGTAGTGAGGGAAAAGACAGAGATTGGAGATGACACATGGGTTATTAAACCAGGGCTCTTGGTGAAGGCAAATAAGGGAACGGCATGTATCGATGAGTTAACAGTAAATAAAGATTTGCAAAGTTATGTTTTGGAGGCAATGGAGAGTCAAACAATACACATCAGTAAAGGGGGAATCACTGCAAAACTTCCAGCAGAATGTGCAATTTTGGCAGCATGTAACCCAAGATGGGGAAGATTCGACCCTAACATTTCAGTTGCAGAGCAGATAAACATTCCTGCACCATTGTTGAGTAGATTTGATTTGATCTTTCCAATAAGAGATGAACCAGATAGGGCAAAAGACAAAGAAATAGCAGAACACATCATAGACATCCATAGGGCACACTTAGATAAAGAAGTAAACAAAAAAGTTGGGTTAGAATATATTGAGGTTGATGGAATCAAGATAGATACTGAATTTATAATAAAATACATTGCCTACGCAAGACAAAAGAAGCCAGTAATATCTGAAGAGGCAAAAAAACTTCTCATAAACTACTACCTAAACATGAGAAAAGGAACTATACAAGTTACAGCAAGACAATTAGAGGCAGCTATAAGATTGGCAGAGGCACATGCAAAGGCAAAGTTAAAGGATGTGGTTGATGAAGAGGATGCAAAAGAGGCAATAAACATAATCACCGAATGCCTGAAACAGATTGCCTATGACCCAGATACGGGACAGTTTGATATTGATAAAATAACCGGTGTCTCAAAGAAAGATAGAGATAAGATGATGGTAGTTTATGAAATTATCAAAAAACTTGCTGAAAAGAAAGATGATGGTCTTGCGTTGCATGAGGATGTTATAGAGTTATGTGAAAAAGAGGGAATCGACGAGGAAGAGGCAGAAAGAATCATTAAAAAACTCATCAAAAATGGAGATATAGACGAGCCGAAACCTGGAAAATATAGGTTGATGTGAGAATTATGAAAATAATATACAATTCCCCAGAGGACTTTCTCACCGAAAAGTTATGGCTAATACCCACAATAAGGGAAAATACTTTGGAATTAAATGAAAATGGAACTTTTGAAGTAGTCAATAATATACCCATAATAAGATCTCTTGCCACACCATCATTAAGCAAAACCATATCACGGCTAATCTATTTAATAAAAGACAAAATGGTAATGTTTAAAAAAATAGAAAAAGCAAATTGGTTAAAAAATCTATTCAACTACATCCACGAAAAATATTTTGATAAATCAAACAACAACTACTACAGAGCAAAAAAAGCATGGTATAGGATGATAGGCGATTTATTTGAGGACATTAAAAATTGGAACTTTAAAAAAGTTAGAGGAAAAGTAATTAGTTTGCTAAGAGTATTAAGCCCAATATTAGTATTTGACGTCCACAACATAACAAAATGGAACCACACAAAAACATTTGTAAAATTTATTGAAGAATTAACGAAAAATGATATCGTTGTTATAATAAGATGCCCAATTGAAGCGATAGATTATGCAAAAAAGTTATTTAAAAACGCAAAAATAAACACCATAGCAGCAGTTAAATACTATGCCAAACACCTCGGCTATTACATCTCCAACAGGGTTGCAAAATACTTAGCCGAAATTTCGAAAGGCAATTTGAATGTCATAAGGTTAATACTGATACACTCAAAAAAAGAACTAAAAACACTAAGAGATATAAAAATCCCATGGTTGAAGATATTGCCAAAAATCGTCCCAAAAAAATATGAAAAAATTGTGGAAATCGCCTGTGAGTTAAGAAAATTCAAAATCAAAGATATTGAAAAGAGGGTAGATTTAAAATTACCTACAATTTACGAATACCTTAACGATTTAGTTGACATGGGTATTATATCAAAAACGAAAATTAGAAAAACCATAAGGTTCTCTATAAAACTCGACAGAGAAAAACTTATAAAACTACTGGATAAACTCCCAAGAAAACCTATTTTGCTACTATTTACAATAAATAACATCCTTGAACCAATCCCAAGATTAGAAAAGTTTCGGGTTTTCGAGTGATATATAATTTTGGAAGTATTACAAAACTGATGCAAGATTATTATAAAATATGTTTTGTGTAAAGTAGTGTCACAAATAAGTTTTTCTTAAAAGGTTGTAAATCAATATAATACGAAAATTAGTATATAAATGATTTCTCAAAGTGTTTCGAGTTTTCGAAGTGCATGTATGTATAGGTAGCGAGGGAATGTATCCAACATTGTACACCAACAAAATTATCACAAAAATTTTTTTATTATATTTTATGTTCTCGCTCAATAAATGTCTGAGAACTAAATAATTAACAAAACATTATATAAAACAAATATTAACTGAATTTATACATTAGTATCAATTAAAAACGTCACTGATTAAAATAAAACGAACTAACAATTATATTTAGCATGATCTACTACAAAATAACTAAAATCTCCAAAAAATCTTGACATTTCAACCTATTTTATTTCTTGTGATAATTTTACCAGTTGTAATTTTGATGCTCTTCCAAGGCATATACATACATGCGATTCGAAAACTCGAAATCATACTAATTTGTTTTGTCGTAATATTTCTTCAGATAGTTAATATGCTTACAATTTGACGATTGGCATGAAATACACCACCAACTACCTTTTTTCGGCTTGAACACTCTTGAAATTTCTTCTCCATCAGCATCGTAGAATACAAATGTGACTCCACCAAAATTATCTACAATTTTTTTGACTTCAAAACCTATTTTTTCGACTGGGTAATACTTGGTGTTGAATTTCATTTTCGAAAGGTTTTCGAAAATACTCGAAAAACTCAAGTCAAAGATTTCTGGACATAATCGCTTTAAAATGGCTATGCCTTTAGTTGTCAATGAATAGAGAACTTTATGTCCATTTCTTTCACGTTTTGTAACTCCTAATGCCGTACATAGCCTTAAAAACTGAGAAGGTAACCCTTTGGAAATTCGAAGGTTTTCGGATACCTGTTGTGGATAAGTTGTGCCACGTATTAACACATAGTGCAAAATTGCCTTCCTGAATGGAGTGGAAATAATCTCTTTTGGTAGGTATTCCATTGTTATCACCTTTTTTTATTGAATAATTGTTATTTTGTTTTATTTTTTTAAGATTTCAATTATATGTAGTTTTTTGCTGATATTTTGGTTAGATTCATATATGGACCTCTGGCCCTATTTAGTAATAACATAAAGGTCGTGGTATAAAAATTTTGTCATTTGTTTGATTTTTTAGATTTAAAATAATATCAGGTATTTTATATATAATCACATTTTAATATCATTTTTTAGCAATTGTAGGTTATATTTGTTGAAGTTTTGTTATATAATCATTAAATTCATAGTTTTGTTATTTGTATATTTTTGATTCACACTTTTGTTATATGCGGTTTTTGGAAATATCCTAATTCAAATAAACTTTATTACAATAAAATAGTATATATATAATTTTGAATTTTATTCAAGTTTATTTTTGAGCATTTGTAGTTGGTGTTTTCGCATGTTTATTATTTGATTCACAATATTTTAGCTTTATATTTTTATATTCATGAGATTTGTTTTATTGTAAATTGTATTTATTAGTTATTATATTTAAATTTATTGATAAAATATCTTTGGATTTTCGGATTTTCGAAAGATATAAAAAATTTCGAAACGTATTAGTGGATGGGTGATGCTTATGTTGGACCCTATTGACTTTATATACAACTCAGCATCAGCAACAAAAAACGCCATGCACAGGCTAAAATTGAAAACAAACCCATTTTCAGAGAAGCCTATAAGGGGAAACACCAAATTTTTTGTTGGGAGAACATCAGAGTTGAGAGAAATAGCTGATATTTTTGGAGCTGCGCAGTATGGAAGTGTTGTCAACGCTGCTATTGTTGGGACAAAGGGGATTGGTAAAAGTTCTCTTCTCAACATAATATATTACGCTGCAAAAAAACAGGGACATTGGGCTGTTGAGTTAACGGCATCTCAAATAACACCAAGGCAATTTTTGATACAAGTACTTTACAACCTAATAAGGGATAACCTCATCTCAATAGATGGAACAATATGCAGTGAGTATATACAACACTCCCAGAAAATCATGGAAATTTATAGGAAACTTGTTGATTATGGTGACAGAACACCAGTCCATTATCCAAGGGAGAGAATTGAGAGAGATCTTGATTTTTTATTGAATGAGGTTAAAGAAGAGGACAAACTTTGTATAATTTTAGTTGATGAGGCGGATCAATTTGCCAAAAAAAGTTGTTTAAGCTTGTTACAGTTTTTCCACTCATTCCTATATGAAGATGGAATTTTGGCATTCTTTGCAGGTTCCCCAACACTTATGGATGACTTAACAAAAATCTCCCCAGCAATGAGGGATAGGATACCAAAAATTATTAACATGCCTCCATTGTCAAAAGAGGAATCTTATGATTTGATTAGGAGGAGGTTGGAGGACGCACATATAGGAAACGCAAAGGAATTTGATCCATTTACTGATGCGGCAATAGATAAGATTGTTGAAGAATGTGATGGGATTCCAAGAAAGATAATAATGACTTGCTCAGAATCAATTTCAATAGCATTAAAAAAAGGAGTTAGTAAGATTGATGAAGATATAGTTAAGATGGCTATGGAGGTTTTAGGAATTAGTGTTGGTCATCAAATATTAAACCACTTAACGCCTGCCCAATCAAAAATTGTTAGGGCTCTTGCAGAATTGGGAGGAAGTTCAACAGTAACAGAATTGGCAAAATATTTAGGAAACTCCCCGGGAACTATAGGAACGCATTTATCAGATATTTATGAAATGGGATATATTTATAAAGAAAGAAGGGGAAATAATGTTTACTATACACTGTCAAAAGAGTTGATGGATGTGTTAATGAATGATAATGATTAGTGTTGTTAGGTGGTTCAATGAAATGTGATATCCAAGCAACAGAACCAGATATTAAGGTTCCTTTAACAAGGGTTGGGATAACAAATTTGAAAAAATTGGTAAAAATTAAGAGGAAAAATAAGAGGCCAATTATCTTATTACCAACGTTTGAAGTGTTTGTTGATTTGCCAAGTTTTCAAAAAGGAGTTCACATGTCAAGAAATCCTGAAGTTATAGAGGAGATTATAGAGGATGCAGTAGAGAAAGATGTGTATGAGATGGAGACGATTTGTGAGGAGATTGTTAAAAAGTTGTTTGAAAAGCATGAATATGCCACAAGGGCAGAGGTTTTTATGGTGAGTGATTTTGTTTTAGAGGAGAAAAGCCCAGTATCAAAAAAGCACTCCCAGGAAGTTTGTAAGATAATGGCAAAGGCATGTGGATTTAAAGATGGTAATAAAATAAAAATTAAAAAATTGGTTGGTGCTGAGGTCGTTGGAATAACTGCGTGCCCATGTGCTCAAAATTTACTAAAAGAAAAATCAATAGAAAATTTAAAAAAGCAGGGTTTTTCTGATGAGGAGATTAAAAAGATAATGGATTCTGTGGTTATAGCAACTCACAACCAAAGGGGCATTGGAACAATCTTAATTGAGGTTCCAGAAGGATATAATGTTGAAATATTGAGGATAATAGATATTATTAAAAAATCCATGAGTGGAGAAGTTTACGAGCTTTTAAAGAGAAGTGATGAAGCATATGTTGTTGAAACAGCCCATAGAAATCCCAAATTTGTAGAGGATTGTGCAAGGGAAATGATAAAGAGGATTGTTGAAACTTTTGATTACCTTCCAGATGAAGCAAGAGTTTTGGTTAGGCAGGTTAATCAAGAAAGCATACATAGACATGATGCATTTGCTGAAAGATGTGCTACTTTGGGAGAGTTAAGGAAGGAATTGGATGTTAAGTAATTTTTTGATAAGTTGGATTTATTTTGCAATTTTATTTGTTTTGGTGTATAATCGTTCACAACAATTTTAAAAGAATAATAATTAAACATAATATTTCAAATATGTCTAAACTTTATCCCTTTTTAATTTCATTGAAGATTGTTATCGGTTATAACCTAAACGACTATATTGTTTTTTTGTTTTGGGGATGGTTATGAGGTTGCTTGTTGTTGGTGTCAATACTCGCCCCGTAGTAAATTCTGCCAAGAGGTTGGGGTTTGAAGTTTATTCAGTATCTTATTATAACCCTGTGGATTTAAATGCCGACAAAAAGATATATTTTATAGATGACTATAACCATGGACATTTTAGGGAGAATTACAGTGAGGATGAATTGTTAAAAGCGGCAGAGAAATTTGTGGATGAGGTTGATGGTATTTTGATAACTTCTGGAATATTTGAGGATAAGAATTCAAAAACTCCCAATTGGGATGTTATTGGAAACCCACCAAAAAAGATTAAAAGGATGAGCAATAAATATAATACCATTAAAAGATTAGAAAACTTGGGCTACAACGTTCCTTTGACATACCTTGCTAAGAACTATTCTCAGCTGGAGAGGTATTTGGATGAATTAAAAATAGCGATTTTAAAGCCGATTTCTGGTAGTGGAGGTATTGGCGTCACAAAAATAAGCTTTTCCACAATTGAAAACATGGGTGCTAAAGAAGCTCTTGAAGAATTGAATATCAACATTGAATTCCCCATATTGGTTCAGGAATATATAAATTCTGAGAGTTTTAGTGCATCTTTCATAGACACTAATTTTATAACATTTAATAGGCAGATAATTGAGAACAATATGTATGTTGGAAATATAACTCCTTATTCACTAAATGGTAGGATATTTAACGTTAGTAAAGCCATAAATGATTTCAGGGAAATTATTGAAACTTTTGAACTAAAGGGTATGAATGGTATTGATTTTATGATTAAAGATAATGAAGTTTGTATAATTGAGATTAATCCAAGGATATTGGGAACCTTTGAAACTATTGAAAAATCTGCAGGAGTAAATTTAGTAAAGCATATAATTGAAGGAAAATCAGCGAACGTCAGGGAGAGGTTTATTAAGAGAATCGTGTTTGCAAAGGAAAAAATTATCGCAAAAATCAAAAAGAAACCATTTGTTTATGATATTCCAAAATATAATGCAGTGATAGAAAAAAATGAGCCAATAGCAACAGTAATTGCTAAAACTAACATTAACCACTGTATAGACAGTATTTACAAGGAGTGTGTTGAGTATGAAGCTAAGTAAAGAAGAGATTTACAAGATGTTTGACAACCCACTTGTTCAGGAAGTGTTGTTTGATATTTTTGATGGTGAGGAGGAAGGGTTTGAGATATTGGATGTACTTTTGGAGTTAGGTGAGGCTACAGATGATGAAATTGCAAGAAAGTTAAATTTAAAGCTAAATTTAGTTAGAAAACTTTTGTATAAAATATATGAGGCAAGGTTAGTGGATTATAGAAGAGAAAAAGATGAAGATACTAATTGGTACACATACACATGGAAACCAACAATTGAGAAACTGCCCTACGTTGTAAAAAAGAGAGTCAATCATATATTAGATGATTTGAAAAAGAGGTTGGAGTTTGAGGAGAACAATATGTTTTTCTACTGTCCAGAATGTAATTTGAGATTTGTCTTTGATGAGGCAATGGAAACTGGATTTAGATGCCCAAGGTGCGATGGGATATTGCAAGAGTTTGATAACAGGGAAATAATAAAATCATTAAAGGAACAAATTGCCTTCTTTGAAAATGAAATTAAAACAAATCCTTTATTTTCAAGATAAGTCCTAAAAACACGAAATTTAAGAAACCTAAGAATTCATAAATTAATTTTAATTTTTTGAATTAAAAATAAACTACAACTTTTTTAGTTTCGTAAGGTGGAAACATGGATGCACTATCGCTTTTAAAGGAGTTATGTGATAAAAATGTTGTAGAACACTGCATCGCTGTTTCAAATTATGCTTATGAAATAGCCTTACAAATAAAAAACAATGGTCATCCAGTAGATTTAGAGTTAGTTAGGTTAGGTGGGCTGTTGCATGATATTGGGAGGAGCAAAACGCATGGTATAGAGCATGGGATTGCTGGGGCGGAAATTCTGAGAATGCATGGTTTTGATGAAAGATTGGCGTTAATAGCGGAGAGGCATATTGGTGCTGGAATAACAAAAAAAGAGGCTATTGAACTTGGTTTACCACCAAAAGATTACGTTCCAGTAACTTTGGAGGAGAAAATTGTGGCTCATGCAGATAACTTAGTAAGCGGGACTAAAAGAGTGGATATTGGTTTTGTCGTAGATAAATTTAGGAGAAAGTTGGGGGATAATCACCCTGCAATAGAAAGAATTTTAAGGTTAAATGATGAAATAAATTCATTGTTAAAATAAAAATTTAAAGTTCATTTTTAGTTTTCTGGTTTCTGTATTTTTTATTATTTTGTTTTAACATTGTACTTTAATTTTTTTAGTTTAACTGAATAACATCCCTGTAAGTTTTAACGTGCCATAAAATGCTATAATACCCATGGTCATACATATAGCACACATTAAAATCATCCTACCCAACTTAAGACCATATAGTGGTATAGCAAATAATAACCCAAATATTCCAGTTCCAGTTTGGATTATTTCAACGCATTTTGCTATTTGATCCTGAGTTACTGATGGCATTTGTGGAGCTATTTTTGAGACGATTATTAAATACCCCCCAATCAAGGCTGCCGTTGCTGGTATAACCCCACATAATATAACTAAACCCACGGCAAGACCATTTGCAGTGACACTTAACAACTGCCTTCTTAAATTTTGAAAGTCCTCTAAGGTTTTAGCCAATATTTTTAGTGTGTTTGCTAAATCCCCACCATATTTTCTGTTTTCTATTAATAATCTTGAAAGCTGTCGGAATACTTTTGAATCCAGATAACTGGCAACAACCAGCATAGCATCTTCAAAACTCATTTTTTGGTTAATCATTAATATCATAACTCTGGCAAAAACCTTATCAACCTCACTAATACCACTTTTAATAACCTCTTCCATAGCTTCAGTTAATGACCTTCCTGACTCTAAGGCAAGAATCATTGTATATAAAGCCTTTGGTAAGTTTTGTTCAAACCTTTCAATCTTTATTTCATAGAGGATTGTTGGAATGGATAATGCGGATGCAAGATATACTAATGCCAATATTATTGCTGTTTTTAATGTTAAATTAAAAAATAAACTAAATACTAATGGAATTGCAAATACAAACAATAATAACGATATAAATACCCTTTCATCAACGCGTTTTCCAATTTTTCGCAGTATTCTAATGTTCCGTTTTATAAAATAAATATATATTTTGTTTATGATTGACATAATCTCACTCAATCTTCATTTTAATAAATATCGTGAAAATTATTGTTGAGATTGGACCTATTTTTGTTAGTATGAGATCAACTGTATCTATTATTCCGGGAAATCCTTGCTGACTACCAAGTGCTGACTGTATCATACCAGCAAATGGTAAAATCAACCCAACACCAAAAACAAGATTTCCTAAATTTGATATCATAAATTTTGATGAATCTATTTTTGCCAAAGATTGTCTAACAATATCCTCATACAACTTCTCCAACAATAGAGAAACATTACCTTTATTAAAAGCCACTAAGAGCTGATCATACAATTTTTCCATAAGTGGTATTTTAGTTCTCATTTTTGCCCTTTCCAGTGCCTCTACAAAGTTATATCCACCAACATTTACGTCATGAATTATTGCTTTGAATTCATAAGATACTATTCCATATTCTGGACTTTTTGCAACGTTTTCTATAGCTTCCTGAAGTGATATTCCTACCCTAACAACAGATACCATATACAACAATGCAAATAATATTTGAATTTTTATTTCTCCTCTAAATAATATTAATTTTAATTTGGGGTAGAAAATACCGGCTATCATTAAACCTCCAGCGAAGATGAAACCATTTAAGATACCTGAAATTGGATTATTGTTCAAAATAGCCCCATATAAAAACAAAAGAATGAATGTTCCAAGACTTGCTAATAACACCTTAGCGAAATATTTTTTCTCATCACTTATACCTATATATTGAAAATCTCTTTTTGATGGTAAAAATGACGTGTGGGTTATCCAATATGAGAGTGATTTTGAATATTTCTCAAAAATCCCTAAATCATCACCAAATAAATCATCAATATCTCTGACATCCATGGGGGTATCTTCTATGAATGGTTCGTAAAATGTAAGTGCCTCTTCACCACTTGACATTCTTCTGAGATATTCTTCCCAAGCAGTACGGAATCTTATTCTTTTCCTTTTTAGCCCTATTTTAATTAAAAAATCATCTATGCGTTTTGAAATTTTCTTAAAAAATTTTTTTATGTTTTCCACAGAAATTTCTACCATAGAACCCACCATAAAATGAATTGAGTTATAAGTGGAGGGAACGTAATAATTTTTCCGGATCTTCTTGATATGCCATTATTATTGGAGCCACATCTTCAAGTTTATGGATGTTGTTGTCCACCATATACTTTAAGACCTTTTTCCTATTTATCCTATCGTCCATCAATTCATCCCTTGTAATTCCTGCAATTTCACAAACCTCTTCTTCCCACATGCAGATACCTTTTTTGATGAGGGAATCTGTAATACCATCATACTCAAACAATGTGGTTTTGCTAATTTGTACCCCATCTCCACTTACAATTTCAACTATATCCAATATTCTTCTAACTGTTTTTTTGTTTCTCCTAATTCTTTGTTGGTTTATTATGAAGTTTAATGATGTGATCATGATTTTTGGGACGTTCATTGGGGGGCTTATTAATCTTAATATTGCCTCATCAGCACTGTTTGCGTGTAATGTCCCAGAGCAGTTGGAAACATAAAACATCCCAGTATTTCCAGCCATGTATGTATGGTTATCTTCAACGGTTAAATCATATACATATCCATCATATTTTACTTTTTCAATGGATACTACTCTTTTCCATGTTATGTCATTGCATAATGCCAATAGGTGATTCAACTTTCTACTTGTAACTAAACTGTCTAATCTTTCATTTAATTTTTTTGATTTGTTATAGTAGTTTGACTTTAATTTTTCTGAGTATTTTTCCTTAATATTTTCAACGAGTGTTCTCAAATCATCTTTTGATATTACACTTGAATTTTCATACTGCTTAATTGTTTCTGAATTAATGCCAGTAATTTCTTCCAATTCTGATGGATTCATATTTAGGTGTTCTCTTATATCTCTCAGTATCTTTCCAGTATTTTCGAACTTCTCTAATTCATCAGTGCCATTAGTTGGCACGGCAATGAAATCCCCACATTTTAAGAACTCTGCATTTTTCTCATATATTATTCCATTTAGAGTATAAAATGGGTGATCATTTGTTGCTACTATTTCCCCACCATCTTCAGTTTTTATCTTATATAGATAGCCGTTGTATTTTGTTCTCCAAACCCTCAAGATTCTTTTTTTCTCACATTTTAGGGATTTTTTGTTTAAACTCTTTATTGTTATATTCTCATCAGAGATATCAACATACTCATGATTCTTGTATGTCTCAATGTTTCCATCAAAGAATGCCTCACAGAACTCTCCGATCTTTTCCATGCCATTGTTAAGCATTATATTTGCATCATAATGCAATGCTCCATCGTGACCTGTGTTCATAGCAACAAGTAATGAGTGGGCTTCTTTCCCCCTAACTTCCCCAACGAGTATCCTATCAGGTCTCATCCTCAGGGCGTTTTTAATTAAGTCATCCATGGTTATCTCATATCCTGGAACACCAGGTCTTGGAGGACGTGTAATCATCCTTATAACGTGCTTATGTGGAATTTGCAATTCTGGTGTATCTTCAATCGTTATTATCCTATCTGTATACATGGCAAACATGGACAATACGTTTAATGTTGTTGTTTTACCAGAACCTGTTCCCCCTACAATTAAGGTGTTGGCAGGTTTTGCTCCAAAATATCCTTCAACGGCTTGCCATAAAAATGCTGCAGTTTCCAAATCAAATGTTCCAAATTTAATTAAGTCGGTTATTGTTAATGGGTCTTTTGTAAATTTACGGATTGTTAATGTTGCCCCATTTAATGTAACATCTTGTGTTGTTGCATTCACCCTACTACCATCTGGTAAGAATGCATCAAGCATAGGAGTTCTTGCATCTATTGTTCTATTTGCAAGATATGCAATATTTTCAATGATTCTTGTTAATTCCCCCTCATCTAAAACAATGTTAGTTTCACACATCTGATATTTTCTGTGGAATACGAATGCTGGCAAATTCCAACCATTAACCATAACCTCTTCTAATCTTGGATCGTTTAACGGGACTTCTAATAAACCCAACCTTCCTATTAATAAGTAAAAGTATTTTGCTAAGCAATCCAATTCATCTTTATTAAATGTTATATTACGTCTGTCAGCAAAATTTGTTAAATATTCTTTAATTTGTTCTAATTGTGTAAATAGACGTTCTGAAATATCTGATTTTATTGTTTTTATATGATCCTCTGTTAGTTTTGATAGTGCCTGTTTTATTTTATCAAGTTCTGAGATTTCGTAGTATATCATACTACCTTTTTTCTTAATGAATACATCCATTTCAATATCCCCGATAGCAACTCTGTAAGTGTCTAATATTATTTCAGATGCGTCTTTAGAAAGATTTATTTTGGGTGTTATTTTGGATTCTATAGTTTTTGGCTCAGCATCTTTAATTGTTTCTTTTCTTTCCATTTCTTTTTTAGTTTCAGGTTCTGCAGTAGTTTTTACGCTTTTCTTCTGAATTCTATCAAGAAGTCCCATTTAATCACCGATTATGTAATTATTTTGGGAAATTTTAAATGTGAATTTTGAAATGTTGTTATTGTATTTAAGGAAGATGGTGCATAATTGATACATCTAAATTTATACCCTAACATCTTTAACCCCTATTAATGGGTTCAACGCAGTTTTTGATTTAAGTAACATTTAAATATAGTCGTGTGCGTTAGAAGGGTTTTTGGCAAAACTGAAAGTTTTGCCGTATGTCTTTTGGCAAAACCTAAAAGGTTTTGCCGTATATCAATTATAATAAACCCGAAAGTCCCTTATAGTCGTTCTACAATTAGATGACAGTTAATCTAACTCTAATTTAAATTAGAGTTTTGTTAAATTACCTAAAATTTAAAATTTGGGACTATGGACAGTGCCGTAATTTGTAGAACGACTATAATAGGGGTGGGATGTGGGTGTAGTCAGACAGATGTGCGGAGTCCCGTTCCCCGCGAACGCTCCCTGATGAGGCTGTATAGGCTGAACGGGAGAACCGCTTCGGAATGTTGCTTAAAGTTCCTATAGATTCCCGAAGCGGAGAACGGTAACCATCATGTATAATGATTGTTACTTTTTGTACCCTATTTCTATTTATTATATTTTATATATCACCTTATTAATGTTTATAATGGTTATATGCGTTAGAATTTGGAATGGCTGCAATATCATATATTTAATATAATATTAGTGGTGTATGGTATAAAAAACATTATCAATATTATAGTTCATAATGAAACTTTTTAAACCATATAAATTTGGTATGCACAGTATTTAAAATATTACGGCAAAACCTACGGGTTTTGCCGTTCAAAACTGTTTAGTTTTTTGTGAGTATTTGTGAGGATGTGTTTATGAGTTTTCGATATATTTATATAGAACTTTATAAAGATAAAAAGATAGATGGGTGGAGCTTGGGGTCATCTCGGAGCGAAGCGACGAGAACTTAAAAACCGTTAGGTTTTTATGTCCACGACAGGGGCAGAGACACCCTTGTGTGGCTGATGACGCCCAAGTCCAATATGGGTATTTACTCACCAATACTCATATTGGACAGACCCCAAATTTATTTTTTGTGTTATTCATAAAGAGGTAAAATTTGTTATCTATAAGTAATGATGTTTGAAGATAAAGCGTTCAAAACTTAAATCGTTTAAAATAGAGTTTTGGGTTATAGCGTTACATCTATATCTAAATGCTCGGTAAGTTCTTTGTATCTATTCCTTATAGTTACTTCTGTAACTCCGGCAACTTCTGCAACATCTCTTTGTGTTCTTCTATTTCCTAATAATACACTTGCTATGTAAATTGCTGCTGCTGCAACACCAGTTGGGCCTCTTCCACTTGTTAAACCTTTTTCAGCAGCTTTTTGCAAGATGGCTATTGCCTTTGACTCAACTTCTCCAGGTAATCCCAATTCAGATGCAAATCTTGGCACGTAATCTATTGGGTTTGTTGGGGCTAATTTTATACCTAATTCCCTTGCTAAAAATCTGTATGTCCTTCCAATTTCTTTTCTATCGACTCTTGATGCCTCAGCAATCTCATCAAGAGTTCTTGGCACTCTGCATCTTCTACATGCCGCATATAATGCTGCTGCTGCGACACCCTCTATACTTCTTCCTCTAATAAGTCCTTTTTCAACAGCCCCCCTATACAATACAGCAGCGTTTTCTCTAACGTTTCTTGGTAAGCCGAGTTTTGATGCAATTCTATCCAATTCAGATAATGCAAATGCCAAGTTCCTCTCTGATGCATCACTAACCCTAATTCTTCTTTGCCATTTTCTCAATCTGTAAAGTTGAGCCCTCTTATTTGCAGAGATGTCTTTTCCATAACTATCTTTGTTTCTCCAGTCGATAACTGTTGATAACCCCTTATCGTGAATGGTGTATGTCATTGGAGCTCCAACTCTACTTCTCTTAACTCTTTGCTCATGGTCAAATGCTCTCCATTCAGGCCCAACATCAAACAAGTTTTGTTGCAAGACACATCCACAATTTTCACATACAATTTCAGCTCTCTCATAGTCTTTAATAACATTAGTGCTTCCACAAATTGGACATACTAATTCTTCTTCTTTTTCAAGGATAACATTTTTATCGCTTTTAATTTTTTCGTTGTTAGTAGTTTTAATCTTTTTTTCTGATTTTTCGTTTTCAGTGGTTGTTATTTTTTCTTTGAGTTCTTGTTTGGTTGTCATAATTACCACTTATAAAATTTTTTAGTTATTTTTTTCGATATTTAGATTTACCGTTCTTTTGTTTGAGAATATACACCTCACCTATATAATCCTCAAAACCCTTAAATGGGATGATCTTTACGTATGGTCTATTAACAGGACCAAAAACATCATATATTTTACCAACTTTTTTGAATTTTTTATTGCTCTTCAAAATAACAATTGAATTTATTGGCGGTTGAAAATTAGCCCTCCCAATTAACTTCCCCTTTGGAGTTTTATGAGTTATTATTATCCTTTTCAAGTTCAACTCCTCCAACGATACACAGATTATTTCTTGTCACTTATGGTATATAAATTTTTCGAAAAGTTTATATATTAGGACTTGGGTTTATGCACCAAATGTGAACATTTTTATCTTTGGATTGAAAGATGGGATTCAATTGTGTGCTCTTAATTAAATTATTGGCAAATATAATGATATATCAATGTAAAAAAACTAAAATATATGGATGTTGGGGAGTATGGGAGATATTAAAGACCTATTAAAAAATAAAAACACTATTATTGACCTTAGTCATGAAGTTATGGATTTTGTCTATCCAGGAGATCCAAAGTTTTGTATAAGTACTCTCAAATTTGAGAATTTTATGGTTTCTGAGATAAAAATGGGCTCCCACATTTCTACGCATGTGGATTATCCAAAGCATGTTGGATTAGATAACGATTCTGTGGTAGATGTTATTGTTGGGGAGGGATTTTGTGTTAATATTGGTAATTTGGAAGAATTTTTATCTAAAAGCAATTATATTAGAAATATAGATGTTTTATTGATTTATACCTCTATTTCATCACTTTGGGGGAGGGAAGAGTATTTTGAAAGGGGGATAAATATTAAAGACTATTTGAATGATTTGTTAAGTTTAGGTATCAAAGCGATAGGTGTGGATTGTGCAAGTATTGGAGATTACGATGTGCATAAATCTCTTTTATTAAATGGGATTTTGATTATTGAGAATCTCACTAATTTGGATATTTTAGTGAATAAATCATTTTTCTTCATCGGTTTGCCTTTAAAAATTAAAAATATTGATGGTGTGCCAATTAGGGCAATTGCAATTCTTTAAAAACTTAATTATTATTTTTTATTTTTTAAAGTTTGATATTAAATAAACTGATATCCATTAAATTTTAAAATATATTATTAATATTTTTAATGGCAAATAATAATTTTTCAAAAAATTGTAATAATTTGAACCAAATAGATAATTATATATATTACTAATTTATATAATAGTAATACAAAATTTTGAGGTGATGTGATGAAAATTGCTATATTGGGGGCAGGCTGTTACAGGACCCACGCAGCTGCTGGAATTACAAACTTTGCGAGAGCATGTGAAGTTGCAGAACAAGTTGGCAAACCTGAAATTGCTTTAACACACTCAACAATCACAATGGGGGCAGAGTTATTACACTTATGTGATGAAGTTAAAGAAGTTGTTGTTTCAGACCCATGTTTTGCTGAGGAACCTGGTTTAGTTGTTATTGATGAGTTTGACCCAAAAGAAGTTATTGAAGCACACAAAGAAGATCCAGAAAAAATAATGCCAAAAATTAGAGAGGCAGTTAAAGCAAAAGCAAAAGAGTTGCCAAAACCTCCAAAAGCATGTATCCACTTAGTTCACCCAGAAGATGTTGGTTTAAAAATAACAACAGATGACAAAGAGGCAGTTGCAGATGCAGATATCATATTAACATGGTTACCAAAAGGAAACAAACAACCAGACATCATTAAGAAATTCGTTGATGCAATTCCGGAGGGGGCTATTGTAACCCACGCATGTACAATCCCAACAACAAAATTCGCAAAAATCTTTAAAGATTTAGGAAGAGATGACTTAAACATCATCTCCTACCACCCAGGGGCAGTTCCTGAAATGAAAGGACAAGTATTCTTATCAACAGGATTTGCATCAGATGAAGCTGTTGAAAAATTATACGCATTAGCTCAAAAAGCAAGAGGAACAGCTTACAAATTACCTGCAAACTTAATTAGTCCTGTTTGTGACATGGGTTCAGCAGTTACAGCAACAGTTTATGCTGGTTTATTAGCTTACAGAGATGCAGTTACAAAAATCTTAGGAGCTCCTGCTGACTTCGCTCAAATGATGGCAGAAGAGGCAATTACACAACTCTTAGAATTGATGAAAAAAGAAGGAATTGCAAACATGGAAAAAGTTTTAAATCCAAAAGCATTAACTGGAACAGCAGACAGTATGTGCTTTGGACCTTTAGCAGACATATTACCACAAGCGTTAGAAGTTCTTAAAAAACATGGTGTAGAGGACGAAGGAGAAAAAACCAAATGCGAAATAATGTCACAAGCAAATAAATAAATTGTAAATTTTGAATAATAATCTTCTTTTTTATTTTTTATATTTTAATTTGTATGTTAATTGGTTTTAATTGAGCAAAACCTCGGTTTTGCAGCTCTTCGCTTCACTTCGAAATCGAAAACTTTTTAATCTTTCTTTTTTATATTTGAAAATGGGATTTTAACAGAGTATTGGGTTATATTCAATTATAAATTTAAATTGATGCTCATAGACATTATGAAATTTAGTATTTAGTAAATTATTAGTTATTAGTAAATTATTCATGATACCCATCCGTAAATGGTGATGTAATGGTATTTAAAAAGATAGAGGAGAATTTTGAAGAGTTAAAGAAGGGAAATGAGGAATTTATAAAATATGGGTTGATAGATAAAGAAGATGCTTTAAAACTATTTGAAATAAACCATTGGAGTGATTATTTAAGGTTATTTAATATTGCTTCAAAGGTTAGGGATTATTTTAAGAAAGAGATTGAGATAACTTCAACAATCCACATAACCAACATCTGTAAAGTTAATCCTAAATGCCACTACTGTGGTTTTGCCGCTGGGACTTCAAGAGAGGGTTATTACAAACCATTTAGAATTTCTGATGAGGACATCAAAAAATCAGCAATAGCAATTGAAGAGAGTGGGATTTGTAGGGTTAGCTGTTCATCCGCACATGGTTATGGGGGGAGAGAGGTTTTAAGAGCATTAAAAATTGTTAAGGAAAACACGAACTTAGAGGTTTTAGTTAATGCTGGGGCGGATTTGACGGAGGAGACAATAAAAGAAATGAAAAAATACGGAATAGATACAATTTGCTGTAACTTAGAAACAACAAATGAAGAGTTATTTAATAAAGTAAAACCAGGAGAAAAATTAGAGGATAGGATAAAGGTCTGTAAATTAGTGAGAAAGTATGATATTGAACTATCTTCTGGCTTATTGATTGGAATTGGAGAGAGTTATGAAGATAGAGTTGAACATCTTTTTTATTTGAAGGAATTGGGCGTTGGGGAAATTCCCATAATGGGTTTTAACCCCTACAAAGACACACCAATGGAAAATCATCCAAAATGTTCTGCATTAGAGCAAGCAAAGACAATTGCAATAACACGGTTAATATTTCCAGATATAAGAATAACATCCCCAACCCCAACAATAGGGGCTGAGTTAGTGCAATTTGCTTTATTGGGGGGAGCGAGTAACTTAGCAACGGTAATTCCAGATAATCATCCAATGAATATTAAGGGGGTTGGAAATCCAAGAACTGGGAATTTGAATGAAGTTATTAAGATGATTAGTGAGTTAGGGTTGAAGCCAAAGTTAAATTTGAGTAAAATTAATAGCAAAAACTGAATAATTATAATTCTCTGTTTTTTCATTATTTTTATTTCGAATTTTAGAAAATTTTCCAAGCGTGAAATTATGAAAATTGGAATAACTAAAATGTATGAAGATATTGCCAATTTAATCGGATTGAAGGATTACGAAATAGTCAATCCATACAAAGAAAAATGTAACTGCGATTTTTTAATCATATCCAAGGGTTATAAAGAAGGGGTAAAAAAACTAAATCCAAATGCAGAGATTTTTGAAGTTAAGTCAGCAACTTTTAAGGACTTAATTGAAACTCTTGAAGAGTTAAAAAAATTAGGCATTGGAAATAAAGAAAAAATAAACAACTCAATAGAATTTTTAAAAAATAAAGAAAAAAGGATAAAGAAATTGGCAAAAAATTTGAATGTAAAGGTTAATCCAAAAACTGACTTTGTTAGGAAGGTTGTTGAAGATTTGAACTTAGAGATTTCAGATGATGGGATTTTAATAATCCCTGATTATTTGTTTGATGGGAAAGAAAGAGATGATGCCATCATTTTAAAAACTCACAACTATGATTTAGGATTAGTTGAGAGAATTGAAGATAGGTATTTACAAATGGTAAATAACTTGAGGGGTTTTTATGAGGGATCTTATAAAGGAAAGTGTAAATAATTTAGATGCGGCATTGGAATTAAGAAAGCTAATTATAAAAAAATTAAATGAGAAAAAATTAAAAGAAAGCGATATAATTGAGATTGTTGATGCGGTTGATGATTTATCTTTAAATGAGATTCAAAAATTAGGGAGCAATTTAAGAAAGTTTCCTATGGGGTGTGATTTGGTTGAGGTTGCTGTAGGGCCATGTGCATCATCTTTAACACTAACTCAATTCATAGAGAACTGTATCTTAACTGATTATATGGGATTAACTATACACGTTTGTGCCTATGCGTTGGCAGACATTGGAGAAAAGGAAGGGATTCCACCATTAGAAGTTATGAAGATGGTTTATGAGAATGTTGATGTTCCGTTGGATTTAGATCACTTTGGGCAATATGGGGCGATGAGATTTCCAAAGGAGATAACACACTGCATGGGAGAGTGTTATTACAACGGCCCACCATATAAAGGATGCCCAAGAGAAAGGATACACAAGAGGTTAATTGATAAAGAGAAAGAATATGCTCATGAATTTGATGATTGGGTAAAGTTAGCATCAACTGTATGTATAAATGTGGTTGAAGAGCAGGGTGGAGAGGAGCATGCAGCCCCATTAGAGGAAATGGCGGTTGTTGCCGAGGCAGCGAAAAAATATGGTAAGGGATTGGAGGGAATTTTCCACATTGGGGATGGGTATGATGATTTGATAACAGGTCTAAAATCATGCATTGACTTTGATGTTGATGTTTTGGTCGTTGAGGGGGCTCCGTTCAATAGGGCAAAGAATCGCCTCAAAGCATTTGCAAAGGCAATAGCAGTTTCAAGAATTTTGGTTAAGGGTGGAGTTGTTGCTACAAATGGGGCCTATGAGGATGAATGTAGAATTGGGTTGAGGAGTGGGCTTAATGTGATTATAAGTGGATTTAGTGGAAATCACCATGGATATATGTGTGGTTACTCTCCTGGAACAGCAAAGAGGGGTAATTTTGGATTGCCAAGGGTTATGAGGATAATTAAGGAAGAGATAAAAAATATGGATGTGAATTTGGTAAGTAGGCATGATTTAATTGCTATAGCAAGGAGCAGTAAGTTTTTAGGCAATATCATTTATCCAGAAACATTGGGGGGAATGTTTATTGGAGATGCCCATTGGGTTGCTATTAAAAACAGCAAACTACATGATAGAGTTAGGATAAGGAAGACACTGGAAGATGTTGAAAATGAATATAATGGGGAGAAGTTGGGTTTCTTAGGGGGGAGGTATATAGCATGGGGAATAGCAAAGAAGTTGATGCCAGAGGAGGTTTATGTTAGTGATGCAAATAAATGGGTTGAGGAGGCAACTGTTAAGATATTGAATGAAGTAGGAATAAATGCCTACAAATGCAATGGGAATGATGAAGAAGTTGTTAAAAATGCGGATAAGACATATATATGCTCTATGATTCCAGAGATAATTTTGAAAATAAAAAATAAAGTAGATGCTGAGAGCTTGATTTAGATAAAAATATCAACAGTATTCACATTAAAAAGCATTGACAATAATTAGTCAAGCTAATGTTTGGTGGGAATTATAGTAAATATCAATATCTCCTTTTATAATATTTTTAGTCTATTTAGTGCAATTAGATTTCTTTCTTTGTTTTTTCCATAATAACCATAATGCAACAATAAATAAAACTACAACTGTAAAAAGTATGCTATAATACCAATTTGACCCACAATAAAACATAACTCCAAATGTCCATCCCACATTACCACCTTATCAAAAAAATAGAAAATATTTAAATAATTAGTTATTAACATATTCCCAATCAGTATATGATATTCCCGTCCAAGAACTTGGCATGCATCTTGGATCTTCAACAGCATGTGTTCCAATTACTCTATAATACCCTGGTTTAATTACATAATAATTTGAAACAGCTTCAATATAACTTTTATAAGTTGCACTTGTACAAACGAATGCGACCATTTCCGAATCGCTATCGCTTATTTTCCTATTTAAAGTAGCACCAGCACTTATGTATGCCACATTAAAATATGGTGGAAGTACCACCCTAGTATCGGCACTATATTCTATTATAGGGAAATTTGGGGAAGGTGATATATCTGATTGACCTGCTAATAATAAAGGTGTAGGTGTCTTCAAATAAGTTGTTCTGTCATAACTATTTAACTGTATAGGCTTTAAATATAATTTTCCTCTTACTATTTTACTACTGCCTCCTTTTATTTCACTTTGAAATTTCATTTTTTGAAATATCTGTTTTTCAGTGCTTGATAGTGATTTCCAATATTCTGGAGCTATTGTTTTTAACACTTCGCCCCATGATGTGTCATTTTCATTTATCATTTTTTCAAGTTTTTCTATTCTCTCAGCATTCATTGGAATTTTTTTTCCATTTATCACAACTTCCAAGTTAGGGCTAACTTTAACTTTTGCATATACTGATGTAGTATATGATAGTGTAATTAAAAATCCCAACAATAAAAAAATAATTTTTTTCATATTTTCCCCTAAATATGTTTTTTAGTTTGAAATGCTCTAACATTCGGTTTATTTTATTCTAACATTTTTACTTTGACTGGATATAGTTGATTATTTCCCCCTCAACTTCCATATCTCACCCCCAAATTTTACAAAAATATCTTTATATTTCCTTATATTTAAATTTTATGATTGAGCATAATTTTTAAATCAGAGTATAATTATTATGATATTTTATAAATCGAAAGAATTAAGAATAGGAATATAAAATATTAAAAAATAAAAGATTAATTGACTTTTTCCATAAACTACAACTAAGAATTATAAAGATTCTTGTAACAACTTCATATTATATTATATTGATATATATTAATAATTAAAATATAAATCAATTATGTCTAAATGCATCTTAAAAATTATGTGGGGTTTAGATGAATATTTTCATAAATCTAAATTGTGATCAAAATGGATTGGAAGGGGCATACAATTTTGGGACTTGTATTTGGATTGCCTTTTATTTCTTCCCCAGAACAGATATTTTTGGTTTTGGCAGGGGCATTATATCCTGATTTAGACCACGATGTTAAGGAGGATATTGTTAAGAGGGGGATTTATATCTCGTTGGGGTTGGTTTTAATAAATATCTTAATTTATTACTTCAAAAAAGAATATTTTAATTTGGATTTGTTTATTTTGGCAGTTTCTGTTCTTTTAATCTATCTTATCCCATATTTTGCAAACCATAGGGGGATAACACATACATTTTGGGCGTTAATTTTTGTTTCAGTAATTTTGGGATTTTTGGCATTGAAATTAACAATATTTTCTCCAATATTGGCAGGAATTATTGTTTTGTTGATGGTTGTTAATGAGAAGTTGTTGGGGAAAATTTTGATTATTGCCTTGTTTGGATGGATTGTTTTTGATATTTTAAAGCCAAATCCATTGGTTAGTGGAAATTTCTCATATATCTTGCCTATTGCAGTAGGTTACTTATCCCATATTGTCGGTGATTCAACAACTCCTGCAGGAGTTAAGGCGTTTTATCCAATCTCCAACTATAAATTAAGAAAAAAAGAAGGATATGTTTTAATATTAGTTTGGTTTTTAATGGTTCTTTATATTTTGGAAAGATGCAATATTGTCTTTATTAATTTTTAAAATAATTTAATATTTTAAACTTTCTTATATTGTTGCTATCTTTTTACTTTATTTTACTAAAAATCCTAATCACTTAAAAACTTAATTTGAATACATTTCTATTTGATTTAAATCGTTATATATATAGTGGTTTTGCATTTATTTTGTTTATGAAAAATGTGGAAAATAAGAACTTTAAAAAAGTAAAGAATAGTTGGCGATGATGGACTATATGTCCTGAGCCAGTGGCAACCACAACTACAATAAAGGTGGCAAAATGAAACTATGTAGTAAAGGAATATTAAAAAGTTTCGCTGCTTTGGTAATATTAGGAATGGTAGGGGTAGTATTTGCTACGCCTGTTGCGATCTCGGAAAGTAATAAAGATATTACAGTTCAAAAGGTGAATATTAAAGTAGTAAAAAATACGCCAACAGACCAGATTGTAAAGGTAAATGGAAACCTCATAAAATACCATACAAATGGGAAAGTGAATATACTTGAAACAAAAAACAAAAATATTAAGAGTGAATATCTCATTAAAGTTACAAAAATAAAAGAAAACAAATATAGAGTAGATGTTTACAAAGATGGTAAATTAATAAAATCTGAGATAACAAATAACAATCCAATAAAAGTTAATTTGGTAGACATTCCAATTCCACGACCTCATGCATATATAGATATTCATTCAGATAAATATAATTATAATGTGGGTGAATTTGGAAAAGTCACTATAGATGTTAAAAATTCTCTTAATGGACTTATTTTGGGACATACTATTTATTATTTAAGAATTCCAGATGGTGTAAGATATTATTATATAGTTGACGGTCCACAACCAGATGCTGTTAGAACACTTAAAGAAGGAGATTATATTTTCGTACCATATCTTGGTATTGTAAAAGGCCCTTGTACACTACTTATATGGCAATCATTAGATTATTCTGATTACAAAAAGCGTATAGTTGTAAAAGTTAAATATTTAAATAAAGGTGTATTTATCTTTAAATCTGGAGATGCTATTAAAGGGGCCTTTTGGGGAATTGGGGATCAAGATTACGACTCATTTACTGTATATGCCTCATAAAATTTTAACTAACTATTTTTTTTAACATTTATAGAAATAATAAAAGTTGATATTTATGGTATCAGATAGATTCTTCAAAATTATGTGGTATCTGTTAGCATTTTGTATTATTTATTTAGTTATATATGGTATTATTGGTATTATAAGTAACAATATTATAGATGATGATTCTATATATAATTTTGTAGGGATATTTCAAGTATTTTTGATAATTTTTGGATATTTATCGGTAGGGTTGTGTATTGGGGGATTAATTTTGGTAGTTATTAGAACTATTTGGAATGGCGTTCTAAGAGAATATTTAAAAGATAAAACGTCTATTATCCAACTTCTTTTATTAGATTATCTAACAACAACATGGTTTATTTATATATTCATTTTGTGTTTAATTGTGTACTCAAAATTGAGAAATTTGGGAATTAGTATGTTAGTTTTTAGTGTGGGAATCTGGTTGTATCTTTATTGCTGGTATGTGTTTATGAATTATTTAGATAAAAAAGAATTAAGGTTATTTGTCCCACAAATCGTCGGATTACTATCAACTAGTATAATTATTTATAAATCAGAAAATTACGTTATTTCGGTATTAATATTGTTACTAACATCACTGTTTTGGTATTTTTGGAGAAAAATATAGTCGTGTGCGGAATTAATATACGGCAAAACCCAAAGGGTTTTGCCATTAATTTTTAAACTTATTTATACATTAATGAATTTCCAAATAACATTTATCCATCCTTTAAATTTTAAATAAGTCATAAATCTTTATGATTTTATCAGTAGCATATTTCCAATTTCTAACGCACACGACTATAATCACTATTAAAGTAATTATATAGATAGGATACTATAATGTTTAGGTGAAAAATAAAATTATATGGAAAATTACCAGTTCTAAAAGAACTCAAATAGTTCAGTCTTCCTTAAAATTTGAAATAAAGCATTAATCCTTAACGCTCATCTTCAAACATCATTACCTATAGATAACAAGTTTTACCATTGACAATTTTTTATATGCACCAGCCCGCAAAGCCACGATAACAGCACACTATTTATATAGGTAATCTTGAATGAACATGAGCGATTAAGTTTATAAAAGTGGATAAGCCGAAAGTTATAGCTCCAGCTAACATTAGAAAAATAAGTTTTAGATTGTTTGTTAGAATTAAAGTTAAAGGTGCTGAAGCTAATTTAAAATTAGGGGTATTTCCGACTTTTGAATTATTATTGCTATTAGTATTAATATTCAGCATTAAAGATGAAATAAATCCAAAGATAAATAAAAATATGGTTATCATATACAATACTTTCATATTTCCATCCACATCGTTTTTTATTGCAAGTTAAGTTAATCATTAAAGCTTATTTGTTTAGATTTTGCATGTCTAAGTGATATCTTTAATAAATAATTAAACAAGAACACAATTAGAATGCCAGAAAATAGGTAAAATATTCTATATAATTGACTTATATTTAGCCGTGTATATCCATATAACAAGGTAATTACTAAAATAAACTCAACAAATATTATGACAAATTTTTCTTTAGTACTAAATTTTTTTTCTAAATAATGGAAAGACTTTAAAAAACCAACTTTTTTATTTTGCCTATTTAAAATTATCCAATTAACAAACCATGGTACTATTAATGCGTATATTATTAAAAAAATGACAATAACCCAGCTATCCATCGTTCTCAACCCCATAGTGGTTTAGCAAAAAATAATATTATAAATAATAAAGAAAATTAGAATATATATTGGATATTTATAACGCGCCGGTTATTCCCCCTATTATTGCACCGACTGGTCCTGCTATAGAGCCAGCAGCTGCTCCCTCCTCTGCATACAATTCTGCCAATATTATTCCTGCACTTTCACCAGCATATTCTCCAGCTTTTGTTCCAATATAACCTCCAACAACACTTCCAGCTTCTCCAGCTAATTCTTTTCCTACATAGTATCCAACATTTCCCAAAACCACCGGCTCAGCTAATACAGCCCCCATCATGCAAAGCATAGCTATAGCAGTGAAACCTTTAAGTTGGTTTTAACTCCATAATCCTTTATATTGACTCAATAAAACTTTTTAAAACATAATAATCCAGAATATATTCCAAATCACAGTTTTTAGTTTCTTTATACGTTGGTTTTAAAGGTTTATTTAAAATATCTTTGTAAATTTCATTTAATTCAATTATCCATTCTTCTTTTTTAATAATCCTATCTTTTAAACTATTTGCAATATATTCAATTAAATTAAATTTATTTTTTTCTATTTCATATTCTTTCAAACATTCACCATAATGCCTCTTAAATAATTCCATATATTCAAGACACTTAGCATAATCTCCTTTTAATAAATAGGCTATAGATAATTTATCACTCATTGATTCTTCAAATCTTTCAATGATTTTTTCAATAATTTCTCTTGATATTTTGCATTTTTTTATTTTATTCTTAACTTCTTCATGTATTTTTAAAAATCTTTCCCAATTTAAAGCATACATAAAAAAATCCATCATACTATTAAAATAATCAATATTAAAATCAATAATGTTTTCTTTAATCAAATTTTCTAAATTATTTTCTCTTTTTATTCTCTCTATCTCTTCATCACCAAACAAAGAATTTAATACTTCTTTTAATATAGATTCTGGTTTAATATCTTTAATATCTTCATATATTCTCTCTGCACCTATATTCAAAAAACATTTAGCAATGTTATATTTTCCAATCTTTGTAAGTATTGAAGTAACAGTTATTAATTCCCCTGATAAACTATAATAGTCCTTACTTAACAAAATCCCCTCAATATGCCAGATGAATTTTTTAATTCCTTTTTGGATGTTATTATTTAAAATTTCTTTATATGCTTCTTCTCTAAGTTCATAAAAATCATATTTTGGGACATTTTCCCTAAAAATTTGATTTAGTAAGTTAAAATATTTCATTGCTTTATTATATTCCTTTTTATTGTAAAATTTACATCCATTACACCATGCTGAATATAGGGCATCTAACCAACCTTTATTTTTATCTTTAATATTTATGTAATTCATAGTACCACTTAAACAATATTATATAAATCATGAATGGTACTAAATTACTACATAAATATATCGATTTAACTTAAAAAATATAATAAGTATCCTAAAATTTTCAATAACTATGGAAAAGTAAAGTAATTTACATAAGTAGCTTAACTACTTTTAGAATTACGCTCACAAAAATAAGTATTAAATTTCAAATATTCATTAGAAAAGTAATTCTAACAAATCCACAAAAAATTTAAAATAAAAAATACAAAAATTTACAAAAAATTTGGTGATTTTATGAACATTCTAAGAAGAGGTAGGTTAGGAAACTCAGTAAAGAATGATGTGGCAAAATACACAACAAGTTTAGATTTCGATAGAGAAATTTTTGAGGCAGATATCTTATGTGATATTGCACACGTAATAATGCTAATGGAAAACAATATCATCTCAAAAGAAGATGCAAAAAAGATTATTGAAGGTTTGAAAGAGATTTATAAAAAAGGCATGGAAAATCTCAACTTAGACCCTTCATTGGATGACATACACATGGTTATTGAGAGTGAATTGATTAAAAAATTAGGTGAGGACGTTGCTGGAAGAATGCACACTGGTAGGAGTAGGAACGATGAAGTTGCAACTGACTTAAGGATGGCTTTGAGGGAAAAGGTTTTATTAATCTTAAAAATGCTTATAAACTTAGAGAAGGACCTCCTAAACATGGCAAAAGAGCATAAAGAAACGCTTATGGTCGGATACACCCATTTGCAACATGCACAGCCAACAACCTTTGCCCATCACTTGCTAAGCTATGTTTCAGCAATTGAGAGGGACATTTTAAGGTTGTTGGACACCTACAAAAGAATAAACATCTCCCCATTAGGTAGTGGGGCAATGGCAACTACTGGTTTTGATATAGATAGGGAAAGGACAAAGGAACTTTTGGGCTTCGATGGCATTATAGAAAATTCAATGGATGCTGTTTCTGCAAGGGATTTTATTGCTGAGACGATGGCAAATCTCTCTATATTGGGGACTAATTTATCAAAAATTTGTGAGGAGTTGATTCTATTCTCAACATACGAGTTTGGGATTGTTGAGATTGCAAACGAATACACATCAACATCCTCAATAATGCCACAAAAGAAGAACCCAGACGTTGCAGAGATTGCACGGGCAAAATTATCAACCTTAAATGGGAATTTAATTAGTGTTTTAACCATTTTGAAGGCATTGCCTAACACCTACAATAGAGACTTGCAAGAAATAAGTCCGCATTTGTGGAAAAGCGTTTATACAACAATAGACACGATAAAAATGATACATGGTATGTTAAAAACATTAAAAGTAAATGCAGATAGGATGAGAGAGTTAGCAAATGCTAATTATTCAACTGCAACAGAACTTGCCGATACTCTTGTTAGAGAATGCAATATTCCATTTAGAACTGCCCATGGTATTGTTGGGGAAGTTGTAAGGAGGGCGATTGAGGAAAAAAAGGATATGATTAAGGTTATTTATGAGGTTTTAGAAAAATACAACTTAAAAATTGATGAAGAAAAAATAAAGAAGGCATTAGATCCTTATGAGAATGTCAAAATGAGGGATGTTGTAGGAGGCCCTGCACCAAAAGAAGTTGAGAGGGCAATAAAGAGCTTTAAGGAAAGAATAAATAAATATGAAAAAGAAGTTGATGAGAAGATTGAGAAAATAAATAAAGTTAAAGAAAATCTTTTGTCTTATGAAATTGAGTAAATTTTAATCATTCAAATGGTGTCTTCTTAGCGACAATTATGTTCTAAAAATTTTTTGCGGCATACTTTATAATAAACTATTCCAGAAACTAACAATGCCATTACATAAAGTATAAAACCCACTATCGGTAAATTTTAAGGATCGCTCATGTTCATTCAAGATTACCTATATAAATAGTGTGCTGTTATCGTGGCTTTGCGGGCTGGTGCATATAAAAAATTGTCAATGGTAAAACTTGTTTGCCGTATAAGTAATGATATTTGAAGATGAGCGTTATTCTTTTAATTTTAATTTTTTAAATCACATTTATAAGACATTGGTATGTTTGGATTTTCGAGTTTTCTAATGTAATATGTGGTGAGGCGATGAAGTTTAGGGCATTAACAAAAAAGGAAATAGGGATAATTAAACATGAACTTAAAAGATTTGTGGATGAGGAATACCTAAAAACCTTCCCATTTGAGAATTTATACGCGTTGGTTGGTAATTGGGTTAATGTTGTGTATGCAACAAAAGAGGTTATCAAAAATTTAAAGAACTTTGAGAAGGTTTATAGTTTTGGCATAATATTTGGAGAGTTCTCAAGGAAAAATAAAAACAGATTTTTACTATCTTTGGAGGGAATGTCCCTAATCGCTGATGGAATTTGTAAAAACTACGCTATTGTGAATGAAAAAGGAGAAACAATGTTTTTGTACGGTAGGGATATCTTCAAATCATCAATCTTAGAAATTCATGGTAAAGGTAAAGTTGCTGTTTTTAACAAATATAGGGACTTTTTAGGCATTGGAAAGTATGATGGAAAAATGATTAAAAATATTAAGGATAAAGGATGGTATTTAAGGGAAGGAGGATAAATGACAAAACAAAGTTTTGCCACAAAAATTTTTCCAAATGATAATTATCCACTTATTAATGTCCGAGACTATATAGACTATATACTATTTATAGTTGTTTGCAGAATTTTTTGCACTTACTTAACCACAATAGATTTTTGAAATACAAATAAACTTTTACGTAAAATTTCAAATAAATGATATAATTAGACATTTAATTTCATTGATGGTTGTGACAATTTATAACGCAAACACTATATACTATCAATGCAAGATTTTATTTAGCTGACCTCCTCTCCGCCTAAAGGGCGGAGGTTCCCATGGGGAACACCCTCTCATCCTCGTCGCCGAGGCGTCATTGGGCAGGTTATGTTCATCAGGCTGGGTCAGGCAGCCTTCGAAGAATATAATAGCAAAATCCTTTGGACTTTGCCGTATAATTTATGAAATAACTTGTATATAAATCCATCGATACCAAATCCTCTCCGCTCTAAAAAGCGGAGCTTCCTTAGGGGCAAATAATGGTGAATGTTATGCATGCAAAAGAAATGGCGAGCAAAGTATTACAGGACATTTACAAAAATTTAGACGAGTATTGCAAAGATTTAATTAGAACAGATTTGGTGGACGTCGAATTTAAAGGATTTTACATGAGAACACTCGACAAAGAAAAAATATTCATTAGAGATTTGGAAGATTATGAACATTTACCAGATGTTGAAGTAGAGAACAGAAAGTACAAACTAAAAAGAGTTAATTTAAAGCATGTTGATGATGGATTAATGATTATCCACTTATCCTCAAGAAAGGCAAAAGAATATGAATTTGAAGTTGACAGTGCTTATGAAGTCGTATACCCAACAAGCGACGTAACTTATGAGCACAGAGAGAGAATTTTAAAATGGATGGAATTAGATGATGAGGATTTAGATAAATTAATCTCTGAATTTGATGCAAGGGTTGAGGATTTGTTGAGTGGCATTTTAGTAAACAGTAAAATAAAAAAGGAAGTTTTGGTCTATGTGGATGTATTTATGGATTTGGAAAAGATTAAAAATTACATAGAGAGCGATGAGGAAAGGATAATATTATGGCTTCATCCAATGTATTTATTTTCAGGAGATGAGGTTTTAAAGGGTATCATAACTTATGAATTATCAAGATATGACAAAAATCTATTGGAGATTTATTACAAAGATGTCATAGAATACTGCAAAGAATACAAAAAATTGTGCAACAAAAATTTAAAGGTATTAGAAAAAATAAAAAACATAGCTATTGAAAGAAACGACACCAAAAGCATAGAAATTATTAAAGAAATTCAAGAATAACATTTTTTAGACTAATAACTTTTGCCATATATTAAGTTAATCTTTAAAATATTGACGATTCTATTTTTTAGTTGTTTTTAATAATTAAATATATCCCATTTTTAATTTCATTGGTGAAAAAATGGACAACATAGCAGAATTAGAGAAAAAACTTACTCGAAAAGGAGAGGTCTCAATTGTTGGATGCGGTAGGTTGGGTGTTAGGGTAGCATTTGATTTGTTAGAAGTACATAGAGGAGGACCTAAGAAAGTATATCTCTTTGATAATGCAAAGATAGCAGAAAATGACATTGTCCACAGAAGGTTAGGAGGAAAAATTGGAGAATATAAGGTTAAGTTCGTTGAGAGGTTTTTTGGGGATAGGGTCGTGGGGATTACTGAGAATATCAACGAAGATAACTTACATTTACTAACTGGGGATGTTGTAATCATTTGCATTGCTGGAGGAGACACAATACCAACAACAAGGGCAATAATCGACTATGCAAAAAAACGCGGCATAAAAACTATTGGAACTAATGGGGTTTTTGGGATTGAAGAGAACATTAAGGTCTGCGATGCAAAGTATGCAAAAGGCCCAGCCCAATTTTTAAATTTAGATAAAGAGGGGCATATTGTTGTAGGTACTGGAAAGTTTATTAGAGATTTAGAACCAATAACTCCCTACACATTAGATGAGATAGCAAAAAAGATAGTTATTGAGTGTTTGAAGGTATTAAACAAAATTAAATAAAATCCAATTTTAATAAATTTTTTGTTATAATATTACTATTTTCTAATTTCTAATTTTACCAATATCTGCGTTCTTTTTTGAATAATTAAAAATTTTTTAAAATTTTTAAGGTGAGAATATGAAAATTAGGCAAAAACCAGAGGATTTTATTGTTGAAGAGATTATCGACCTGGGCAAAACAATCAACGAGAATGGAGAATACTACCTATACAAACTAACAAAAAGAAACATAGAAAACCTAAAAGCACTCTCCTACATTGCTAAAAAATTCAAAATTCCATTAAAAGAGATTGGATATTGCGGTTTAAAAGATAGACACGCTTTAACTACCCAATATATAACAATCCCAAAAAAATATGGAATTTTAAAGTTAGATGAAAAAAATTTAAAATTAGAGTATGTTGCTCCTTCAAATCCACTAAAAATTGGGGACTTGATTGGGAATAGATTTAATATTACAGTTAGGAGCATAAAATCAGAAGATTTTTTGAAGATTGCTGATAATATTCATGCGTTGGATTATGGTGTGCCAAATTACTTTGACAGCCAAAGGTTTGGGAGTGTCTTTGAAAGGAAATTCATAGCAAAGGAAATCATGCTTGGAAACTACGAGGAAGCATTGAAAATTTTACTCACAAAATACAAAAAAAGTGAGAAAAAGACAATAAAGGACTTAAAGAGATACATAGCAAAAAATTGGGGAGATTGGGAAAAATGTGCCAAATATATTGAAAAGAACGACATCAAAAGCCGGATGTTTGTAAATATCATAAATGCCCTAAACAAAGGTAAAAGTTACAAAGAAGTGTTTAAATACGTTGACGACAGGCTGAGAAAAATCTTTGTTTCCGCATATCAAAGTTACCTTTGGAATGAATGCATTAAGGAAGTTTTAAAGGATTATGTTAATGAAAAAGATAGATATTATTTGGAGTATGAGTGTGGAGATTTCATGTTCTATAAAGAATTGGATGAAGATAGTTTTAATGCATTAAAAGACGTAAAATTCCCAACAATTGCACCAGATGTTGAATATAAAGGGGAGGTTAAGGAAATTATTGACATAGTATTAGAAAATGAGGGAATTACATTTAAAGATTTAGAGAATATTGACTGTCTGGACTGCAAATTTGTATACAGTGAGAGAAAAATCTTATGCATTCCAAAAGATTTCAAAACAAGTGGATTTAAACCAGATGAATTAAACAACGGAAAATATAAGATTACTTTGGAATTTGAATTAAACAAAGGTAGTTATGCAACTATGATTATAAAGAGGGCATTCTTAGGAGTAAAAAAGAGTAGCAGAAGAAAAAGATAAAAGAAAGATAAAATAATTTAAAGAAATTCATTAAATCCTTATTTCATTTTTAATTAATTTTTCTTAATTACTCTTATTTTTTCTTTTTTTTTGATTTTTCAATCTATTTATTCATTATTTTTCAATTTTTCAACTATCATTTCAGCACATTTTTTTCCTGAGATGTACATTCCTCCGAAGATTGCTCCCATTCTGTGTCCTGCATAAACTGCATTTGCAGCCATTCCACAAACGAACAAGCCTGGATAAACTTCCCTCGTATTCCTTAACAAAGCATTCTCACCCTTCTCAGCCCACATTGACTTTTCCCCTGGAACCTCTAAGTTTAACTCTGGATTTTTCCTTGAGAGTGTTGTTACTACCGAAGCATCGTGCCCTGTAGCATCAACGACATACTTAGCAGTTATGGTTATTGGATCAATGTGCAAACCCGCTTTTTCTATCGCATAACTGTTGATAACAACTCCTGCAACCCTATTTTCTCTTAAAACTAAATCTTCAACGACTATTCCAGTCAACACTTTTGCTCCTGCATCTATAGCTCCAACTGCTAACTTAGCAGGAACTTCAACAGAATCTGCAGTATATAACCCATCCTCACCCTCAACCTTCTCCAACTTAACACCTACTTCTCTCAAAATCTCGTCCGCTGGCTCTTCAACAACAATGTACGGGAAACCCATACCTCCACCCCAAGTTCCGCCACCAAAAGCCAAATGCCTCTCCAAAACAACGACTTTATAACCCTCTTTTGCAATATACCTCGCCGCTGTTAAACCACTCGGCCCACCTCCAACAATAGCAACATCAACATCAATAATATCCAACCACATGTCAAACGCTGACTTTAAGATTGCCCTAGTTGTTGCATATTCATCAGCCCTCAACCTAACATCCATCTCTATCACCCAAATTATTTTATTCTTTAATTCTTTAATTTAATTATTTTATTTTTTATTTACTGATGATCTAAAGGTAATTGGGTATTTTGATATAAAAAATTATATAGTTATGCACATAGTCATGTATAGTTGTTTGCCTTACAGATGAATAAAGACTTCATTAAATTATAAGGGATAATTTAACCTTTATTTGGAATTTTACAATTGATTTATCGCCCTTTTTAAAAATTTGGTTGTATCTAAATCCGCGCAAGAAATTGGCAAACAACTATAATTTAATTATTAATTACTACATAACATCCAAAAAGAACAAAAATCCTTAAATTTCATCTCGTCCAACTAATGCATATGGCTATATTCAATGTCTGGGGTCTCTTTTGCTATCTTGTTTAGTGTTTTCCTTACATAGAATTCAACTTTTTTGTTTATCTCATCTTGTAAATTATTTATCTTCTCAAGGTTTTCCTCACTTATCTCTATATCTTCATCCTTATATGGAGAGTTCTTTAACTTTTTCTTACCCATTAAAGCTTCCACATCTGAAAATGTTCCAAGTAACTCTCTTCCAGTGGATAAAATTTCTTTTTCTACTGTTTTCCCTTCCTTTTTTCCAAACATACTAAAGAGTGGGAATTTTGTTATTGTGTTTGAACCACTCATTATTAAAGGCCCTATGTTGGTTAGTTTATCCACCCATGTTCCAGTTATTATCTTTATTTTTGGGAAATTTAACCTAACTGACGAAACCCAATTCATATACTCAAGAGTCGTTATTGACGTTTTATTTTCAAATATGGTTCCTTTTTGAGGGTTTAAAGAATAAAATGTTATTCTATCAAGTTCAAGTTCTTCTATTAAATTTAAAAGTTTTTCAATATCCTCTTCCTTCTCTCCCAAACCTAAGATTATTGTGATTCCTGTTTTTAATCCAAGGTCTTTTGCTTTCAAAAGCATATCCTTTATTTTTTCAATTGGTTTATCTGGACATAGGTAATCATGAAGTTCCTCATTAACCGTCTCCACTGCCCCAACAACACCTTCAATAACATCCAAATTAAGGTTATCAAAATCCACAAGTCCAACATTCAGGTATTGCCTTGATTTTTGCACATAGGCAACCATTTCAACAATATCATTAATTTCCTTGCTTGTATATCCATATCCTCCAGAGATAAACTCTAACTTCCACCCTATTCTCTTCATTAAAATTGCCTCTGCCAAAATTGTCTCCAATCTCCTCCTTGCCTTTAAAGGGTCTTTTATCTTATTTTTTTGCGTTGACATATAACAGAACTTACAAGGGTTTTTTAGGTTGCAGTACCACCCTAAAAATAATGCTCTCTCAAGTGAAGTGTAATTTCCATGGTGCTTCGTTGTTAATTTAAATGCTTTTATTGCATTTTCCAAAATTTCTTCAGAATTTATTTTCATTACCATCACCAATCCACAATATACTAAGAAAGAATTAAGCATATTGATATTTAAGGTTTTAGCAACAATTATAGTTGTATGTAAAATTTTTAATACCTACGTAATCATAATAAATTTTTAAATACCATAAATTACACAACAACGCAGATATTATAGTTGCTTTCTTTATAAATTAAATGAAAACCCAGTTTTCATTATAGTTGTTCGCGGAATTATACGGTAAAACTTTGTTTTGCCATTAATTTGGTTTATTCATCCTTAATTTATTTAAATGAATACATCCAATTATAGTCGTGTGCGTTAGAAATATTTGGCAAAACCCTTTGGGTTTTGCCGTATAATTTGGAAATATGCTATTGACAAATTCTTAAAGATTTATACCTTATTTCAATTTTTTGGCAAAACCTAAAAGGTTTTGCCGTATATTTTAAGGAAGAATAAAGGTTATTTAAAAATTCATTAATGCATAAATAAGTTTAAAAAATTCGCACACGACTATATTAACGCAAACAACTATACTCGAACCTTCGGTTCGATAACCACATCATCAATGAAATTAAAGGGATGAATTAAGCTTATTTAAAATTTCGCTTAATTTATAATCCTCCAAAAATTTCTTACGTCAAAATAAGTTCAAAATCGCCATAATTATGCACAACTACCAAAAAACAAATAAAATATTTCTTACCAATATTCAAACAAAAAACACACAAAGGGAAAAAATGATTGTCATTCCAAGGTATATACTAATTAAAGAAAATGCTATATACCAAACCACGGACATCTTAAAAAAATTAAATCTAAAAAATCCCCTTGTCATAACTGGAAAAAACACAAAAAAATACTGCAAATTTGATTTTGACATACAATATTATGATGAGATTGATATAGATGAATTTGAAGTTAGTAAATACTACAAATATGACTCCATTATTGGTTTAGGTGGGGGGAGAGCAATAGATACTGGAAAACTAATTGCATACAAATTGGGAATTCCTTTTTTGAGCATCCCTACGACCGCATCAAATGATGGCATTGCATCTCCGATTGTTTCTATAAGACAGCCATCATTTATGACAGAGGCACCAATAGCAATTATTGCAGACATTAACATTATAAAAAAATCTCCAAAGAGGTTGCTAAGTGCGGGAATGGGGGATATTGTATCAAATATCACCGCTGTCTTAGATTGGAAACTTGCCCACAGAGAAATTGGGGAAGAGTACAGTGAGAGCTCAGCAATCTTTTCAAAGACAATTGCAAAGGAATTGATTGATTATGTTCTAAATTCTAATTTGGAGGAATATCCAAAAAAATTGGTGAAATCCCTCATAGCGAGTGGCATAACCATTTCCATTGCCCATTCATCAAGACCTGCTTCTGGAAGCGAGCATTTATTTTCCCATGCATTGGACCATTTAAAGAAGGAGTATGACTTAAAAATAAATTCTCTGCATGGAGAACAATGCGGAATTGGGACTATAATGATGTCCTATTTGCATGAGTTAGAAAATGAGAAATTAAAAGGTTTGTCTGAAAAAATCAAATTATCATTAAAAAAGGTAAATGCCCCAACAACTGCAAAGGAACTGGAAATTGATGAGGACTTGATTATAGAAGCATTAACCATTGCCCACAAAATAAGGAATAGATATACAATTTTAAGGCATGGGATTAGCAAAGAGAAAGCAAAAGAAATTGCAGAAAAGACAGAAGTTATTTAAGAATTTTTTCTAAAATTTCAACCATTTTATTTAATGTTTCTCTCACTTCATCGTGTCCTTTTTTGAGTTCAGTTAAAATTTCTGTTTGCTTATCCATTTTGGCATTTAATTTTTCCAATATTTCTGTCTGTTTATCCATTTTGACGTTCAATTTTTCCAAAATTTCTGTTTGCTTATCAACTTTGACATTTAATTCTTCCAAAGAACCAAAGATTAATTTAATGTATTTGACACCCTCATCTAACTTTTTATTTAACTCTAACAAATCATCTGCAGAAATTCTGTTAATACCCTCTGGAAACTCAATGAATGCATTTAATTCTTTTTCTTCAATCTTATCTATTTTTATAAGATTATCTTTTTTCTCTAACATTTTTATGCTTTTTTTAAAAAATTCTTTAATATCTTCATCTTCAAAATTTGCTAAAATCCTAACAGTTCCATCTTTAAAGTTATAAACAATTCCATCTATGCCCAATCCTTTACCTATGTTTTCAATTCTATCCCTGAATCCAACATGCTGCACCTTACCATAAATAATGAGTTCATAAGTAGTAGACATAATTTCACCAAAAAACAATATTGAAATTTTGTTATAAATAATTTTTTACATCCATAATAAAAATAAACATACTCAAAAATTAAATATCGAATATTTCAAACATCATAACTTAATTACCTAAAATCTCCTCAATTCTCTTCCTCAACTCATAATTACCAACTTTCCTCGCCATTTTTAAAATTGAATCAACTTCTTCCTCGAAATTCGTCAAAATCCCCTCTTCAATTCTATGGACTTTTAAACTTATCAAAAATAATGCCTCATAGTCAATTGATGATTTAAACTCCTTCCTTTCAATAAATTCCTTAATTAACTCTAACATATTGATTAATTTGTTTATTCTATTTATCTGTTTTTCTGAGAGTTTTCTTCTTCTCCTTCCTTTTAATTTTAATTCAATCTCATTCTTTATCTCATAACCACAAACTTTCAATGCAATTTTTGATATGCTCCTAACTTCGCTATCAAAATCCATCATTATTTCTTCATCCAGCCTCAAAATTTTTAGGTTTATAAGATTTAAAGCATCCCTATCCTCCATTGATTTATATGGGGTTCTCCCAACGTAGTCAAATATGGACAATTATATACATTTAAGATATTTGCCATTTAAATCCACATAATAAACTACGTTGGGATTGGGCGTCATCAGTCTCTTAGCAGAGACCTCTGCCCCTGTCGTGGTAACCCCAGAGCCACCCATAAACCTTTTGATTACATTCAAACCTCGTTTAAAAATATTAAAACAGCCAACTACTTGGCGATTAAAAGAGTTTGAACAATTATAGCAAACGACCTGCCCTTCTTGGGACTCCATTCTACTCCCGCATATAGGACAGGTCGTTGAAGTGTAGGCAGGATTAACTAAGATAATAATCGCCTTATAACTTATTTTTTCGATTATTCCATTCCAATTCGCTCTATCTATTCTTCTATTGAAGTGTTTATTTTTATACATCTTTCTCTTATTCAAATCCTCGAAGACAAAAATTGCATCCGGAAATAGTCGAGATAATTGTGTTGTAAGTTTGTGTAAAAAGTCCTTAACCCTATTTCTCCTTCTTTCGAATAACCTATTTATCTTTCTCAAAACTCTTAAAGGACATTTTTTGAGCAGTTTTTTAAGGAAATCGATTTTCCTATCATAAACTTCTTTAAGTCGGTGTAATTCGGTTAAATCTATCCTTATCCAACCCTCTATCGGATGAAATAAATCGAGGGATTTTAGATTGCTATCTACTCCAACGATTATATCTTTGTCTGAATAGTTTAGATTATCTTTGAAGGTTAAAAACGCTTCATTTTCCTTTAAAATAATTTCTCCAATTGTTAAGTTCTTAACCTTATCGAAGAACCATTCATTTTTGATGTTTAAGGTTAAATACTCTTTTCTTGGTTTTATCGTTATTCTTATCTCCGCTCTTTCTTTGTCGTATTTTATTAGAGTTGTTTTAACTCTAACGAATAACCTCTCTACTACCGGTTTTGTTTTAGTTCTATAACCTCTTTTGTAGTTCGAAGCCCAACTTTGTAAGATGGAATAGGAGGTTTTTATAATCCCATCGATGTAGTGAGAGGCATAACTCCAATTTTCTAAGAGTTTGTTTCTTAGGTTTCTTTTGAATTCGTTTGATTTTGGCAATTTTGGTTTATCTTTTTTAGTGTATTCTATGTTATTCCAAATCATGTCTATGCATTCGTTTAACTTATCTTTACATTCGATTAAGAACGTTTTAAGTGGATAGTTATGGCTAACTTTGTAAGATAGAACGACTTGATAGGATAATTCCTGAGTCTCTTTTGGTTTTGTCTTATTGGGCATAGTAATCGTTGTTTGTTTTTTTAGTAAGATTATGGTATTATCAAATATTTAAAAATTTCTTCAATATTTACTCACAAATGTTCATAAATGTCCATGTATAATTAAACAGTTTCAAACGGCTTTTTTTCAATATATTGCTTTAAAAATTCCAATGTCTCTATTAATTCTTTTATTTTCCTCTTTTAAGATTTAGTTAATCTTTTTAGCTTCTCTCCAACTAAAAATAACTCAATCTCTCTCTTCATTTCATAACTACCAATCCTCTTCGCAATCTCTAAAATTTTGTTTGCAATTGGTAATAAATCCTCATCTAAAACCTTCCCGCTCTCTAAAAATTTTAAAGTTAAGATTATGTTGGTTTTTTCATCACTTCCCTCCGCTGCATAAGGCCTAAGCATTTCTAAAATATTTATAAATTCTTCAATTATTTTTCTCCTTTCTGATTCATCCATCAAAATCCCCAAAAAATTAAATAATTATTCTAAAATTTCTAAAAATATGTTCTAAATTATTCCAAATTCTTAAATGCCTCTTCAATTGCATTCATAGTTTTCTCTACAACTTCATCATTGTGCTTTATTGAGGTAAAGCAGCATTCAAATTGAGAAGGTGGGACAAAAACACCATTCTCCAACAAGTTCCAGAAGTATTTCATAAACCTTTCAGTATCGCTTTGCTTTGCTATCTCATAATTTAAAACTTCTTTATCATTGAAGTAAATTTGGAACATTGAAGCAATGTTATAAACTTTTGCTGGGATATTATATCTCTCACTAACTTCCCTCAAACAATTTGCAAGTTTTTCTGCTGTTTTTGTTGTTTCTTTATAAAACTTGTCATCTAACTGTTTTAGCGTTTCAATTCCAGCGGTTATTGATACTGGATTTCCATTAAATGTTCCTGCCTGGTATATCGGGCCGCTTGGGGACATTTGCTCCATAATCTCCTTTTTACCAACAATTGCACCAATTGGGAACCCTCCTCCCAATATCTTACCAAGTGTTGCCAAGTCAGGAATAACTCCATAGTATTCCTGAGCTCCACCTTTTGCCAATCTAAATCCGGTTATTACCTCATCGAATATTAAAATTATGCCATTTTCCTCAGTTATTTCCCTCAAAAATTTCAAATAACCTTCTTTTGGCAATATACATCCAACATTACCCATAACTGGCTCAACTATTAAACATGCAATCTCGTCTTTATTATCTTTTATTACCTTTTCTATTGCCTCTTCATCATTGAAAGGCACTAAGATAGTGTTTTTTGTTGTCTCTTCTGGAATCCCCGGGGAGTTTGGTGTTCCATGAGTTAATGCCCCACTTCCACTTTTAACCAAAACATAGTCATGTGCTCCATGATAAGCCCCATCAAATTTAATAATCTTCTTCCTTCCAGTAACTCCTCTCGCCAATCTTATCGCTGACATTGTTGCCTCTGTTCCAGAGTTAACAAACCTAACCATTTCAGCGCATGGAACTCTATTTATAACTTCCTTTGCTAAGATTATCTCTTTCTCTGTTGGGCATCCGTAGGCAGTTCCCAACTCAAGTTGTTCTTTTACAGCATTTATTATTGCCTCATTTGCATGCCCCAAAACCATTGGCCCATAAGCAAGGCAATAATCAATATACTTATTCCCATCAACATCAAACAAATAGCAGTCTTTCGCTTTTTGAACAAAGAATGGATATGGCTTAAAGTATCTCACTGGGCTGTTAACCCCTTTAACAAGATATTTTTGTGCCTCTTCAAATAATGCCTTTGATTTTTCGAGTTTCATAATGTATCCCTCCAATTTATAGTTGTGTGTGGAATAGTTGAATAATCTATGATTATTCAACTTCCCTGCAACCGAAGGTTGCAGTGGATCTTTAAACTTATTTATACATTAATGAATTTCAAATGGTAATTATAGTTGTTTGCCAATTTTATACGGCAAAACTTTGTTTTGCCATTAACATTCCAAATAAAGGTTAGTCATCCCCTATAATTTAATGGAGATTTCGTTCATTAGTAAGGCAAACAACTATATTCTTCCTTAAAATTTGGAATGGCTTACAACCATTAAAAATTCACCAACAACATATTCCCAAACTCTAACGCACACAACTATAACCAACTACCAATTGTCCAAATATTAATGGTAAAACAAGGTTTTGCCGTATATTTTGATTTTTCGAATTTCATATACTTTATTCAACTCTAAATTCCGAAACTCAATTTTATTATTTAAATTACCCCATTGAACTTCAACACCCAAAATACAACCCAAACAAAGAAAAACGGAACTACCCCACTTCCAAACCATTGTTTTTGGTTCATACTCTCTCTACCAAATATCATAGCAGTTATATGTCCAGTTATCAATAGTGCAACAATCATGAAAACAAATGCCGCTATTCCACTGAGTGAGCCCAACCCTACAGTATATACATAATTGGTCAAATACCCTGCAATTGCCCCACCTATGGCATGGATTATACCAACTTTTCCTTCCAAATCAATCATCATAACACCTATTCCTTTGTTAAGTCCTCAATAATGTATAAGATTATTTTCTCCTTTGGTCTTTTTGAATCACTAAAAGAATAATCAACTACAACCTCAACATCATCATTTGCATAAAACTCTCTACTATTTAAAAGTTTATCCCCAACCTCCAACAAAAATGCAAACTTTCTTTTTGTTTTTAATGAACCTTTGTCTATGGTTATTTCTTCTTTTTTATACTTTGGTTTTATTATAGAATAGTGCATAATATCATCCTCAACAACATCAAACTCTCCAAAAACCTCTTTATTATTCAAAAGATGCTTATCCTTTGTTATAAGGTTTCATTTTTATTTATTGCAATTGATGAGACAAGAACGTCAATTGTAGGTATTGATTTCTCAATTTTAAGACGTTCATTTGAAAGTTTTATACTCAAAGAATACCTTCTTTTGAAGGATATATATACCTTTAGTCAGTGTTAATGCCTTTGGGAACTCAATAATATTAAAATTGCATCATGTGAATGCACATATTTATGTGTTTTTATCTAATCAATAATTCAATAATTAATTTATAAATTTAAAATTTATAAATTTAAAAAAGTTTGAAGTTAGACAAAAAATTTAGAATAATTGCCAAAAATAAAACAAAATTATTCATTATACGCCTTCTCCAATGGTGGAACAACTTGTTTCTTCCTTGACATTACTCCCTCTAAGAATACGCTATTTCCTTCAACTTTGACATTAAATGCCTTCTCAAATACCTCCTTATTACCTACAACCAATGCCTCACTACCCTCTTTCATGATGTCTGTTATCAAGAATACAATTAAATCATAGCCCTCATTCTTCAACTTCTCCTCCAACAACTTGTATATTTCCTCTTTCTTATCCTCAACCTCACTTACGTCAATAACCTCAACTTGCCCAATTCCAACTTTTTTGCCATTGAACTCAAAGTCCTTGTAGTCCATTGTTATTATCTCTTCTGGTTTCATTTTTCCTACTACTGACTTTGCCTTTAAAATTTCCATTCCAAATGCATTAATATCCTCTATATTTGCAATCTCTGCCAATTTTTTTGCCATTTCTTTGTCTAAGTCAGTTGTTGTTGGTGATTTGAACAAGACAGTATCTGATATTATCGCAGAAAGTAAAAGTCCTGCCAAATCTGGGGTTAATTCTTTATTCTTTCCTCCAATTAAATCCATGGCATTTTTGAAGTAGAGTTCTGCTATAACTGTTGCTGTGCTTCCAACTGGTTTCGCGTAGTATAAAATTGGCTCTGATGTTGTAATCCCTATTTTGTGGTGGTCAACAATTCCCACTAATTTCCCCTTCTCTAAATCATCTAAACTTTGGGATTTTTCTGAATGATCAACCAATATAATCTCCTTACCCTCTGCAGATGTAATGAGTTCTGGTTCCATCACTCCAAATTTCCTCAATACAAATTCTGTTTCTGGGTTGAGGTCCCCTTGTCTTGCTGGATATGCATCTAAGAAATGTGCCAAGACAATTGCTGAGCAAATGCTATCAGTATCTGGGTTTTTGTGTCCTACAACATAGAGCATCCTATCACCTTTTTTTATTTTTTTCCTTTGTATAACTCTAATTGTTAAAATGTATTTTCTAAATTTAAATTATTATTTTTTGATTTTAATAATTTAGCGTTCTTAACATTTTAGTTGTTTGCGTTAGAAATTGGAAAAATAATCTAATAAATTATAGGGTTATAACTTATTTTTAACTTATTTTTTTAAATTTATAGCATGATTGCAATCCTAAAATTTGAAGCACATATATATAGTTGTGTGCGTTAGAAGTTGAACATATATGCAATAAATTTTATAAGCATTAAACCATTAATTTCAAAATTTAAAAGGAGAATAATAACAACTTAAAATTTTTACAAGTTTATAAATAAGCATGAAAAATTCCACACACAACTATAATTCCAATAAAATTCGCAAACAACTATTATAGTTGTGTGCGTTTAAAAGTGGTTATTACCTTAAATAAAATTTTAGTTTTGTGGCAAACTCTTATGTTTAAATTATAGTTGTTTGCCAATTTTTTGCACGGATTTAGATGCAACCAAATTATACGGCAAAACTTTGTTTTGCCATTTATTTTTTAAAAGAACAATAAATCAACCATAAAATTCCAAATAAAGGTTAATTATCCCTTATAATTTAATGGAGATTTCGTTCATTAGTAAGGCAAACAACTATAGTTATGGTTTAAACAACCATTAAAAAATTCGCACACAACTATATATATCTCAATGTCTATATATTATATTGCCCTCAATAAAACCGACCCACATGGAGCACATCCCTATTGGGTTGCGATGATAGCGGGTTCGATATTGAGGGCACAACTATTTTTAAGCAAACCCTTCGGGCGCGTCGTGGGAGAGGGAAACCTCCCAATGAAGATGACCACGATACAGCAAGGGTTTGCACATTTTAAACCCCCTGATGGGTTAGCCCCTCGACAGGGCAAAGCCCACGGATGAAAAGGGGTGTTAAATCAGGGGGACAGTTCAATGTCAATAATATTAATGTTTATTTTTGCATCATTTATTAGTTTATCTAAATCTATAAATTAAAAGAATAAAAATAAAATTCAAAATAAAAATATAAAACCCATCAAAAAATTTGGTGATGCAATGAAAATCATATACTTTGCAACGGGAAACCCAAACAAAGTTAAAGAGGCAAATGTCATTTTGAAGGATTTAGAAGATATAAAAATTGAGCAGATAAAAATGCCTTATCCAGAACTTCAAGGAACTTTGGAAGAAGTTGCAGAATTTGGGGCAAAATATGTCTATGAAAAAATAAAAAAGCCCGTTATTGTTGAAGATAGTGGATTTTTTGTTGAAGCATTGAACGGCTTCCCTGGAACTTATTCAAAATATGTCCAAGAGACAATAGGAAACGAAGGTATTTTAAAACTTTTAGAGAATAAAGAAAATAGAAACGCCTATTTTAAGACAGTTATTGGATATTGTGATGAGAATGGTGTTAAATTATTTATTGGAGTTGTTAAAGGAAAAGTTGCAGAAGAAATAAGGAGTAAGGGTTATGGTTTTGCTTATGACTCAATTTTTATTCCAGAAGGTGAAGATAGGACTTTTGCAGAGATGACAACAGAAGAAAAAAGCCAAATTTCACATAGAAAGAGAGCATTTGAGGAGTTTAAGAAGTTTTTATTGGACAGGATTTAAATAATTTTTAATGATTTCTTCAACTTTTCCATCATCTTTTAAATAAATATTAAAAAACAATTTTGATTTTGGAATTAAAATAACATATTTTGTCTTATTTTTAGATTTTACTTTGTATCCTTTAAAAAATTTCCAAGGTAAAACAAGATAGTAATTTAAAAATGGTTTTAAAATGTTGAATCTTTTAATATATATAGCGATTCCTTCTTTATAAATCTCAACAGTCCCAGAGGTTGGATTGAGTTTGTCATAAATAATGGCAATAGACAAAAATATAAGCGAAAATGTTAATATTTCGTCATCTGGATGATTTATATTTATTAAAATATAAAGTCCAAAAAATAAAGTAATTATATTTACCATTAATATAAAAATCCATCTACTCCTATTCATTCCAATCTTCGTTGAGGTAATGTAATGCCATTCTCCCTTTGCTTTTTTGTATTTTTTATATAACAAATAATCTAAAATGCCATAAGGATTAAAAACAATCATTAAAACAATCAAATAAGGAAATAAAAACAAAATTATTATAAATAAAATCAATCCAATGTCCATAATCCCCCCATTTAATATTTAATATTTAAAATATTTTTTAAGTATTTCTTCAAGTTTTCCATCTTTATCTCTCAAATAAACATTTGGTGAAATCCATTTCTTCCCAATTAATTTTATTTTATTTCCAATTTTTTCATAACCATCAAATGCATTCCATGTATAAAATTGGTTAAAATAAAAGCCATTTTTATATATTTCAACAATATACCTTTTAAAGCAAAGAACATAACAAAGAAACAAATAACAGAATATAGCAATTAATATCGCAAAAATATCAATCTTACCTAAAAGGTAACAGAAAAAGGTTATAAAAGCAGCAGGTATAACTGCAAAAACTATTAGCATATCATACATTGCTTTTGGAATGACATTCTTTAAATTATCTGGGTAAGAATAAACAAGTTCTTTATTCTTCCTTTCTAACTTAGGGTATTTTATAAATACATACAACGGAAGTAATCCAAGAATAAAGGATAAAAAGCCAGCATAAAGATAAATAGCCAATCCAATCCCATTCATATTTACCCCTTATTGAAATATTTATATCTTACTTATATTCCTAAACATATAAAAATTTGGTGGAAGTTATGAACCCATTTGACATCATGAGGGCATCACAGATAGCATGTTGCTTAGAGGTTAGTGCCTTTAAGCCAGGGAATGTTCATAGAAATAGAGATTATAGCGATATAAAATATCACCACTTTATAAGCTCTGGAATTGCATTTGGGCAAGTGGTTTATGAGGCATCCCAATCAGAGGGAAACATTGGTTATTATATAAAAAGAGGTGTTATTGAATCAAAAAAATGGTCTCCAACAAATGCAAACTTAGGAATAATAATGCTCCACATGCCAATTGCAATGGCTTCTGGGAAATTAGAAGAATTTAATAAAGACGCATTAAAGAAGAATTTAAAAGACATCGTTTTAAATACAACAGTTGAAGATGCTATAAACGTATATGATGCCATAAACATAGCAATGGCTGGGGGATTGAATAAACCAAAAGATGGGCCCGACGTAGCATCAGAAGGTGCTAAAAAAGAATTAATTGAGAAAAATCTAACCCTATATGATGTTTTCAAAATTTCATCAGAGTGGGATAACATATCAAAGGAATGGACAAATAACTTCAAAATTTCATTTGAGGGATATGAGTTAATTAATAAATACTACAATGAAACAAATGATATCCATCTCTCAATAACAAAGACCTTCTTAACACTCCTATCAAAATACCCAGACACATTAATAGCAAGGAAAAAAGGTATTGAAGTTGCTAAAATGGTATCTAAAATGGCTAAAGATGTCTTAGACAATTTCAGTATGGAAAAGGTTGTTGAATTTGACAAATATCTATCAAAGGAAGGAAATAAATTAAACCCAGGAACTACCGCTGACTTGATTGCTTCATCGTTGATGATATTTTTGTTGGATAAAATCGATAAAGGAGAAACAATTCTTTGGTAACAAATAAATAACAAACCAAAAAATATCAAAAAATAAAAAACAAAATAAAAATATAAAAACAAACATTAAAAACAAAAAATAAGGTGAGTATATGGACAAATACGAAAAAGTTATGGATTTAGCAAAAAGAAGAGGTTATTTATGGAGTTCATTTGAAATATATGGTGGAATTGCAGGTTTTGTTGATTATGGACCATTAGGGGCATTATTGAAAAACAATATAATAAACAAGTGGAGAGAATACTACCTTGTTAAAGAAGGGTTTTATGAGATTGATAGCCCAACAGTAACACCTTATGAGGTTTTAAAGGCATCTGGGCACGTTGACAACTTCACAGACCCAATTGTTGAATGTAAGAATTGTTTAGAATCATTTAGAGCAGACCACATTATTGAAGAGGCAATTGATGTAAATACCGAAGGGAAGACATTGGAAGAGTTGAGTCAGTTGATAAAGGAACATGACATCAGATGTCCAAAATGTGGTGGAGAATTCGGAGAGGTTAAGAAATTTAACTTAATGTTCGTCACATCCATAGGACCTGGAGGGAAAAGAACAGGTTATATGAGACCTGAAACAGCACAAGGAATATTTATTCAATTTAGGAGATTGGCTCAATTTTTCAGGAATAAATTACCGTTTGGAGTTGTGCAGATAGGTAAATCATACAGAAATGAGATATCCCCAAGGCAGGGAGTTATTAGATTGAGAGAATTTACTCAGGCAGAAGCAGAGTTCTTTGTTCATCCAAAGATAAAGAAACATGAAAGGTTTAAAGAAGTTGAGGATGAGATAGTCCCACTATTACCAGCAGATAGGCAAATGGATGAGAACTTAAAAGATGGGGAAAAAGTTATTAAAATTACATTAAAAGAGGCCGTTGAGAAAGGTATTATAAGACATGAAACAATTGCCTACTTCATTGCATTAACAAAGAAATTTTTGTTGGATATTGGTATTGATGAGAGCAAGTTAAGGTTTAGACAACACTTGCCTAATGAAATGGCACACTACGCTATTGATTGTTGGGATGCGGAGATATATACAGAGAGATTTGGGTGGATTGAGTGTGTTGGTATTGCCGATAGAACAGATTATGATTTAAAAGCCCACATGAACCACAGTGGGGTAAACTTAGAGGTCTTTGTTGAATTTGATGAACCAAAAGAAGTTGAAACCTATGAGGTTGAACTAAACTACAAAGTTGTTGGAAGAATATTCAAGAAGGACACAAAATTAATTGAAGAGACATTAAAGAATATGGACAACGAGGACTTAGAGAAATTAGTAAATGCATTAAATAAAGAAGGAAAATACATCTTAAAAGTAAATGGAAAGGAATTTGAAATCTTAAGTGATTATGTAAAAATAAACAAAGTTAAGAAAAAAATCATGGGAGAAAAAGTCCTTCCACATGTCATAGAGCCATCTTATGGTATTGATAGGATAACATATTGCTTATTAGAGCATGCTTATAAAGAAGAGGAAGATAGAGTTTACTTGGACTTAAAACCATCCATTGCCCCAATTAAAGTTGGTGTATTCCCATTAGTTAATAGGGATGGAATGCCAGAAATTGCAAAGAAAATCAGAGATATGTTGAGAGAAAATGGTATAATTGCTGAATATGATGACAGTGGAGCTATTGGAAGGAGATACATGAGAATGGATGAAATTGGAACTCCGTTCTGTGTAACCGTTGATGGAGACACGTTAAAAGATAATACCGTAACAGTTAGGGAAAGAAACACAAGGGAGCAAGTTAGAGTTAAAATTGACGAACTCGTTGATTACATAAAAAGTAGATTAAAAGAATAACCTAATTTTTTCTCTAATTTTTCCTACTTCTTTTTTCTCTTATTTTTCTTGCTGATTTTGAGATTTTAATGATTTCATCCAGTATTTTTTTGGCATTCTCAAAATCTTCTTTTTTGATATGCATTTCCAATTCAGAAAATAGTATTTGCACGTGTGGAGTGTATAGTCCATTCTCAATCAAAAATTCCTTATACTCATACAACAACTTCATAAACTTCTCTCTTTTTATTTTTGGGAGAGCATCCTTTATATTATCAAAAATTGTAGTCCTTGGGAAGTTTAATTCTCTTGCTATTTCCGATAGATTTTTACCATTTATTAAAAGCTGAACCACATGATTTTTTATAGATTCATCAATTTTCTTAGGCCTTCCTCTTTTTTGTTCATCAACTTCAACAAAAATTAGTCTTCTTTTCATATATTCAAGTTTATATTTCATTTTTGGGCTATTGTAGATGCTTTTTGGAAATTTGACGATAATAATATTATTTTTTGCCTTTTTTTCTAATTCTTTAATCTCATCCCATCGAGGAAATCTACTAAATTTTATTTCAATCATCTTCCCCACACTTACAAATTTGTCGGAAATTTTTACCAACTGTTAACTTTTGTTTAAAAGTTAACATTTAAATAGTTATCTAACCAAAACTTATAACAACAAAAAATCAGCGGGGACAAAATGACCTGGGAATACCAACTAACAACAACCAACGAAAACGAAAATACAAAAAATACACAATATAAATGGGATTTGGGACTAAAATATCATGAAACAAAAGATAAACTAATCAAAGAAATTGAAAATCTAAAAAATAAAGAAATTTTATATAAAAATGACATTAAAAGATTAGCATACCTAATAATTTTATTGACTCAATTAAGGAACGGTTGTAGAATTGGAGAAGCAATAACTGCAATCGTTGGATTTTGCTCAAATATTGATAGAATAAATTGGGAATATCCAATTATAGCTGTTAAGGTAGAAAAAAGAAAAGACAACCATTTTAGGGAAATAATACTACCAAAATACATTAAAAAGCACGATTTAGAAATTATCAAAAATTTTATTTTAAATTTAAAGGATGAATATGAAAAAGAAGAAAACAAGGAAAAAGCTCATAAAAAAATCATTAGTAAAATCTCCATGTGGGCAAAAAGGAATTTAGGAATTAATACCCACTCTCTAAGATATGCATACATAACATACAAAGCAGAAAAACAGCGCCCCGCACAGATTATTGCCAAAATTACGGGACATAAAAATTTAGATATGATTGTTGATTATACTCAAACTCAACTTGCACGAAAAGAACTATTAAACGAAGAAGATGACTAAAAAAGAGTTGATTTTTATGGAACACAACATCATACGCATAAAAGATATTATAAAATTTATGGAACTCAAACCTGACTCAAAAGGGGAAGTTTTTGAACTTATTGTGTGGATTTGGAAATCATAGCAAAGAAATTAAAGAAATTTTATCCTTACCAAAAAATGAATTTTTAAGATATGCAAAAGAAATAGTTCTAATTATATTAAAGAACTTGAAAAACAAAATAAACTCTTAGAAAAATATGCTAATGAATTATTACATAATTTTCGACCTTTAAAATTAAATACAAAGAATCACAAAAAACTCTTTTTTATTCAAATTATAGTTGTTTACGTACGTTAGAAATAAAATAATCTCAACAAATTCATAAAGTTATTTGGCTTATTTTTAGAATTTACAGCATAATTGTAACCATCTAAAAATTTGAAGTATATAAATAAACTCCAAAAAAAAATTTCGCAAACAACAATAAACAAAAGTGTGGGTATGGGGGCTATAGCCCGCCTTCTGTAATTTCGGCGACATTCGGCTAAGCGGGGGAAACCCCCTTGCACCCGTGCAGGGGCATGCTCGTTTCACCGGCTCCTTGGAACTCCTCAACCTTTACAGGCATCATTGTCATCTGTTCCAAGGCCGTGTCGTTTCTATAGCATGCCCGTCCCCTCTCGGGGAACACCTGCACATAACGGGTGGGCGGAGCTTCCTCCCCACAAAGTGGGGAAAGTCGCCAGCCCCCTTACCCACAAAACAATACCAACAAAACTAACTAAAATAAATAATTTAAATCTATAAATTTAGGGGTGTAAAATAATAAAAAGTGGGCCGGCAGCATCGCCCCTTTCCCACCAGAAGGCAGTACTCGGGGCATCGCTGGGGGGCTTAATTTCCGAGTTCGGGATGGGATCGGATGTATCCCCCCCGCTATGACCGCCGTACCCACTACCAATCAATAAAAAGTGGGCCACGCATAAGCCCCCGTACCTTTGGGTGTCCAGGTACCCCGCCGCGTATCCCTCGGGCGATTAGTACCGGCGGGCTCAACACCTCGGCCAAAGGCCTCGGTGCTTACACCCCCGGCCTATCAACCCCGTCTTCTACGGGAGCCCTCGTCCCCGAAGGGACTGGCTGCCTATTTTCGGGGGGGGTTTCGGGCTTAGATGCTTTCAGCCCTTATCCCCTGGCGCGTAGCTGCTCGGCAATGCCCTGTCGGACAACCGATAGACCAGAGGCGCCGGCGGCTCGTTCCTCTCGTACTAGAGCCACCTTCCCCTCAGGCAGCCAACACCCCCAGCAGATAGCAACCAACCTGTCTCACGACGGTCTAAACCCAGCTCACGATCCCCTTTAATGGGCGAACAGCCCCACCCTTGGGTCCTGCTGCAGACCCAGGATGGGAAGAACCGACATCGATGTAGCAAGCCGCGGGGTCGATATGGGCTCTTGCCCGCGACAACTCTGTTATCCCCGGGGTAGCTTTTCTGTCATCCCTGGCCCCCATCGGTGAGGCACAGGGGTTCGCTAGGCCCGGCTTTCGCCTCTTGGTCGGCCTCTGTTACCGACCAAGTCAGGCCGGCTTTTGCCCTTGCACTCCACGGCGGAGTCCTGACCCGCCTGAGCCGACCTTTGGGCCCTCCTGATGCCTTTTTAGGAGGGTGCCGCCCCAGCCAAACTGCCCACCTACCGGTGTCCCCCTATCCGGGGTTAGGGACATGGCCATGGGTGGGTGGTGTCCCATGGGCGCCTCCACCGCCCCCGGAGAGGCGGCTTCGACGGCTCCCACCTACGCTGTGCACCCACGACCATGCCCCAACGGCAGGCTGCAGTAAAGCTCCACGGGGTCTTCGCTTCCCACTGGGGGTCTCCGGCCTTTGCACCGGAACGGTAGGTTCACCGGGCTCCGGTCGGGGACAGTGGGGGCCTCGTTACGCCATTCATGCAGGTCGGAACTTACCCGACAAGGAATTTCGCTACCTTAAGAGGGTTATAGTTACCCCCGCCGTTTACTGGCGCTTCGCCCGGTTGGACCCGGGTTTCACGTACCAGCACTGGGCAGGCGTCAGCCTTGGTACACACCCTTACGGGCTAGCCAAGACCTGTGTTTTTATTAAACAGTCGGGCCCCCCTGGTCACTGCGACCAGCAGCCCCGCATTTAAGCAAGGCCGCTGGCACCCCTTCTCCCGAAGTTACGGGGCCAATTTGCCGACTTCCCTCGACCGGATTACCCCGACACGCCTTAGGATACTCGCCTAGGGGCACCTGTGTCGGTTCTGGGTACGGTCACCCGGAATCCTTGCCAGCTCCCTTTTCACGGGCTCCAGGGCTCGGCCAAACCCTCCTAACGGAGGGCTCATCGCGCTTTCATCCGGTTCTCGCCATTACGGCACTCCCCGGACTTATACGCTTGACCACCCCGACGGGGGTGGTTGGCCTACCCCGAAGCGTCAGGAGCTGGCCTTGCGTTGCCGCACGTATCCGGGTGGCGCGGGAATATTAACCCGCTTCCCTTTCCCCCCAAGGGAATTACCCCGGGGGTTAGGACCGGCTAACCCACAGCTGACGACCGTTGCTGTGGAAACCTTGCCCCTTCGGCGGTGGGGATTCTCACCCCACTTTGCTGTTACTACTGCCGGGATCCTCGTTCCCACGAGGTCCACTCGACCTCACGGCCGAGCTTCTACCCTCGTGGGACGCCCCCCTACCGGATCACCTTTCGGCGCCCCCGGGTCTCGGCGGCCGGTTTAGCCCCGTCCATTTTCGGGGCCCCTGACCTCGGCAGGTGAGCTGTTACGCACTCTTTAAAGGATGGCTGCTTCTAAGCCAACCTCCCTGCTGTCTTAGGCCAGGGACTCCCTTCGGCTTCACACTTAACCGGCACTTAGGGGCCTTAACCCGGGTCTCGGTTGTTCCCGTCTCGGACATACGGCTTACCCGTATGCCCTCACTCGGGGGCTACGGCGATGGCGGGTTCGGAGTTTGACAGGATGGCGAGGGCTCTCGCCCCCTAACCACCCTATCAGTGCTCTACCCCGCCATCTACCTAACCCCCGGCTAACCTGCGGGCTATTTCGGGGGGAACCAGCTAACGCCGGGCTCGATTGGCCTTTCACCCCTAGACCGGGGTCAGAGGAGTGCTTTGCACGGCAACACCCCTGCGGGCCTCCACCCCTCTGGTGAGGGGCTTCACCCTGCCCCGGCCTAGATCGCCCGGCTTCGGGTCGTACGGGTGTGACTCCGGGCCCTTAAAGACCCCGCCCCTCGCCCAAAAGGGCTGCGGGCTTGTCGGTTTCCCTACGCCTCCGGGGTTGAACCCCTTAGGCTCGCCACACCCGTACACTCCCCGGCCCGTTTTTCAAAACGGACGGCACGACCCTGGCGCCGCCTCTCGTACTACCTCCTCGCGGAGGGTTCCTTCGAGGCGGTTGCCTTTGGGGCCGTGCCTTACTGTCCCCGCCTGGTTTCAGGCTCTTTTCACCCCCCGCTAGGGGTGCTTTTCAGCTTTCCCTCACGGTACTAGTGCGCTATCGGTCTTGGGACGTATTTAGGGTTGGAAGACCGATGCCTCCCAGCTTCCCGCGCGATATCCAACGCACGGTACTCAGGGACTTCCCAAGACCTGGGTTGGTTACGCCTACGGGGCTTTCACCCTCTATGGCGGGCCGTTCCAGGCCACTTCGGCTTCCCAACCCAGGTCTTATAGTAGGAAGCCCTGCAACTCCACATCCCCCATACCTTGCGGTATGGGGTTCGGTTTGCCCTCTGCCGCTTTCGGTCGCCCCTACTCACGGCATCCCTGTTGGTTTCTTTTCCTGCGGGTACTAAGATGTTTCAATTCCCCGCGTTCCCGACCCCTACCGGGGTCGCCCCAAATGGGGCAGGAAGTCCCATTCGGGGATCCCGGGTTCGACGGCTGTCTGCGCCTCGCCCGGGCTTATCGCAGCTTACCACGCCCTTCCTCGGCGTCCCAAGCCGAGCCATCCACCAGGCGGGATACCGGATACCCGGCGGAGTACCTGGATATCACCAGGCACGGGGGCTTATGCGTGACCCTCACTGATCAGGTCCTTCGTCCATAATCCCTACGGATTATGGACTGCACGTAAAAATTAGACGCAAGCCCGCGACCATTTGGTGCCCAGTAACGGCCACTTTTTTTCTCAGGAGGTGATCCAGCCGCAGGTTCCCCTACGGCTACCTTGTTACGACTTCGCCCCCCTCGCTGAGCCTAGGTTCGACCCCAGCCAGAGGCCAGGGCCTCACCTAGACCCAACTCGGGTGGCGTGACGGGCGGTGTGTGCAAGGAGCAGGGACGCATTCACCGCGCCATGATGAGGCGCGATTACTACGGATTCCAGCTTCACGTGGGCGAGTTACAGCCCACGATCCGAACTACGGCTGGGTTTAGGGGATTCGCTCCCCCTTTCGGGGTCGCGTCCCATTGTCCCAGCCATTGTAGCCCGCGTGTAGCCCAGGGGATTCGGGGCATGCGGACCTGTCGTTGCCCGCTCCTTCCTCTGGCTTAGCGCCAGCGGTCCCCCATGAGTGCCCCTCCCCCGGAGGGGAGGATGGCAACATGGGGCGCGGGTCTCGCTCGTTACCTGACTTAACAGGACGCCTCACGGTACGAGCTGACGACGGCCATGCACCACCTCTCGGCTCGTCTGGCAAGGTCGTCAACCTGGCCTTCATCCTGCCGTCGCCCCTGGTAAGATGCCCGGCGTTGAATCCAATTAAACCGCAGGCTCCACCCGTTGTAGTGCTCCCCCGCCAATTCCTTTAAGTTTCAGTCTTGCGACCGTACTCCCCAGGCGGCGGACTTAACGGCTTCCCTTCGGCACCGGGTAGGCACGAGGCCTACCCGACACCTAGTCCGCAGCGTTTACGGCCGGGACTACCCGGGTATCTAATCCGGTTCGCTCCCCCGGCTTTCGTCCCTCACCGTCGGACCCGTTCCAGGCGGGTGCCTTCGCCATAGGTGGTCCTCCGGGGATCAACACATTTCACCGCTACCCCCGGAGTACCCCCGCCCTCTCCCGGTCCCAAGCCCAGCAGTATCCCTGCCAGTCCTACGGTTAAGCCGTAGGATTTAAGCAGGGACTTACTGGGCCGGCTACGGACGCTTTAGGCCCAATAAAAGTGGCCACCACTCGGGCTGCCGGTATTACCGCGGCTGCTGGCACCGGACTTGCCCAGCCCTTATTCCCGGAGCTGTTTACACTCCGGAAAAGCCCACGCAGTGCGTGGGCACTTGGGGTCCCCCCGTCGCGCTTTCGCGCATTGCGGAGGTTTCGCGCCTGCTGCGCCCCGTAGGGCCTGGGGCCGTGTCTCAGTCCCCATCTCCGGGCTCCCCCTCTCAGGGCCCGTACCGATCGTAGGCTTGGTGGGCCGTTACCCCACCAACTACCTAATCGGCCGCAGCCCCATCCTCGGGCGCATATGCTTTCGGGGAAGGATCATTCCAGACCTCTTCCCCTATGGGGGATTATCCTCAGTTTCCCGAGGTTATCCCCCACCCGAGGGTAGGTTAGCCACGTGTTACTGAGCCGTCCGCCATGGGCACGAGGCCCATCGACTCGCATGGCTTAGTCGGACCCCAATAGCAGTGGCCTCCGGCGGGATCAACCGGAATTAAGTGGGAGACGGTCGCAAGAGAGGATAGTTTCCTCTTGTGGCCGTTACTGGGTTTCACCTTGGTCGCGGGCTTGCATCCAACCTGAGCCCTTTCGGTCAGGTTGTCACGTCAGTTCATTTCAACTGCATACTATGATGGCACTCTGGTGGATGTATTGTTTTTAGGAATAAAACAATAATATATATATTTGTAAATGCATAAATAAATCTGATTGATATTAATGGTCAAATATAATTTTGTTATAATTTTGTGTCTATAACACATGTGAGGGATTTGTATGATCCAAGACATCAATGGAAACGAAATTACCATAGGCTCTTATGTAAGATACATTAACACAGGCACAAAAGGACATGTTGTGGACATAAAGATCGATGGAAATGATACATGGGTAGTTTTAGACAATGACTTAATGTATAGACCTAACTTATTAGAAGTATTAGAGGAGAAAAAAGAGGAGAAAAAAGAAGAATTAGACAAAGATGAATTAATAAAGAAATTAATAGAAGAAGGAAAAATAGAAGTTTCAAACGATATAGACGCTTGTGGTACATAAACAAAAACATTTATATGTCAATTCTATTAATTTTCTTTAATTTTTACATCGATCATTAAATTATTTTATACCTCTTGGGTGAAACCATTATGGACGATGACAACGAACTACTAAGATTAGAAAAGAGTAGAAAGCTAATCAGAGAAATCATTAAAAAGAAAGGTAGAAATGGAATATATGATTTAACTGGTTTAGCTGGGGGATTTAAAATTACAGAAGAAGATAAAGCATTACTTGAAACTTACGTAGGTCCAGCAGTATATTCAGAGGAGTTGAATAAACTCGGATTAATACATTTAAGAGGTAACAGTAAAAACCACAAGGTTGTTGGATTTAATAGAACTTCTTCTGCAATATTAGCCACAATCCTCACAATAAAACCAAAAAAAGTTGTTCACTATGTTCCAGAACTTCCCTCACATCCATCAATACCAAAAAGTTGCAAAATTGTGGGGGCGGAATATTTTGAATATGACAATGTTGAAGAAACACTAAAGAAAATTGATGAATATACCTTAACTATTATAACTGGAGCTACAATGGACCACAAAGTTATTAACTTAGATGCAATGAAAGAAATCATAAACTACGCAAAAAAGAAAAACTCAATTGTATTTGTGGATGATGCCTCAGGAGCAAGGTTGAGACTCCTCTTTAATCAACCATCAGCATTGGAATTAGGGGCTGATTTAGTAGTAACAAGCACAGATAAATTAATGGACGGTCCAAGAGGAGGATTACTTGGAGGCTTAAAAGAATTGGTTAATAAAATATACACTGTAGGTTTGAGTTTTGGGTTGGAGGCACAACCTCCATTGATGGCTGGAATGGTTAGGGGGTTAGAGTCCTTTAATTTACAGAAACTTAAAAGAGCGTTTGACAGAGCAAAAAATATTGACTTATCAAAATTAGATGAATTGAACATTCAGTATGAAAAAACCCCAACAGGATTTGTTATAAAAAAATTAGACAAAAATAAAGATGCACACGAAAATGAAAAAGATTTAATAAAAGTAGCAATGGCACTATTGGAAGACTACGGAATTGTAACCATTACCTCTGTCGGTATGCCGGGAGCAAGTAAAAGCATAAGGATAGATTTATGCTCAAAAGATGCAGAAAGGTTGTCCGATGAAGAGATAGTAAATGCCATTATAAATTCAATAAAAAAAGTCATGAAAAAATAACTCACTTTTTAAAACGAGAAATAATATATTCATTCCACTCTTTCCAAAGTTCATTAACTTTTTTATCTTTTTTATTAAAACTCATTATTATCCAATATTTTCCTATTTTTCTCACATAGCAATAACTTTTAGTTCCATTTTGATTATATGGGGTAAATTCATAGCATATATAGCTCCCAAATTTATCTCTAAGACCGTATTTTTTAACTTTATTATATTCCATTGCATCATAGAAATTTATTCTATACTCACTCACGTCAAAAACAACCGTTATATCATTTATTTTGTAGATTTTAATTTTTCTTTTCCCATTATCATTTGAAGCATCTATTTCATTTACATAATTCAGATTTAAGAATATGTCATCAATAGGGACATTCTGAGTATCAATTTTTGAAAAATCAAAATTTTGTGTTTTATTTATCGTTGTATTATTTTTTTCTTTTTCATATTTCTTTTCACTCTGATTCGTTTTGTTCAAAGTATCATTTAAAGTAAAATTACCCACCCCAATAACTTTTGAATTATTCACTATTGTTTTGTTTATTCCATCCGCAACCTTATTTTCCTCAAAACATCCACAAAAAGAAACAACAATTAACAAACTAAAAAAACATAACATCTTTTTCATTTAAACCACCGTATCAACAAAAATTTGTTAGTTTAATACCATAAAAAATTAAGAAATAAAAATTACTCAAAAACCGCCTTCTCCAACTCTTCTGGCCTGTGCAATTCTCCACCAATCTTATCCACTAAAACAACATCTCCTTTTGCACATCTCTCAACTTCGTAGTATATTTGCCCCAAGTTCATCTCAGGTACTATAACCTTTGATGCATCTAAACCTTTTATCAATTCATCTGGGAATGGGAACACAGTGATTAACCTTACATACCCTACATCAACACCCTTCTTCCTCAATTCCTCAACGGTATATTTAACTGTCCTTGAAGGAGTTCCATAGCAAACAAATATTACATCAGCATCCAAATATTTGCCCTCATACTTCACAATGTCATTTTTATTTTTTCTTATTTTATTAACAATTCTCCTTACCAACTTATCATGTGTTTCAGCAGAAACATCTGGATATCCTTTTTCGTTGTGTGTCAAACCAGTAATGTGGACATTATAACCCTCTCCAAATACTGGCATAGGTGGAACTTCAACATCAAATGGATATGGATTTTTGCATGGTTTTTCTTCTGGCTTTTTTCTATCAATTATCTCAAAGTTATCATGTAAAACAACCTTCTCCCTCATGTGCCCAACAATCTCATCTGCCATTAAAAGCACAGGAACCCTATATTTCTCTGCATAATTAAATGCCATTATTGTGAAATCATACATCTCCTGAACTGAACTTGGGGAAATAACTATTGGCTCATAATCTCCATGGCTTCCCCATCTTGCCTGCATCATGTCTCCTTGAGATGCCATTGTAGGTTGTCCTGTTGAAGGACCTCCTCTTTGAATGTTAACTATTACACATGGTGTTTCTGTCATAAACGCATAGCCAATATTCTCTTGCATTAAACTAAATCCTGGCCCACTTGTTGCAGTCATTGACTTTAATCCTCCCCAGCTTGCACCTATCACTGCAGCAATACTTGCAATTTCATCTTCCATTTGCACGTAGTATCCTCCAACCTTTGGCAACTTCTTTGCCATCCCCTCTGCTATCTCTGTTGAAGGTGTTATCGGATAACCCGCAAAAAACCTGCATCCTGCTTTTATTGCTCCTTCAACACATGCCATATTTCCCTGCATAAATTCAACCTTCATCCTATCACCAGAAAAGTTGATTAACAAAATAAATTAAAAATTTGTTAAAAAAGTGTGGTTTATACACCTAATTCATATTAATAATTCAGTTCATTAATCTTTATCTTCACCTTTATTTTCATCATTCTTATCATTTTCATCTTCTTCATTTTTATTTTTATTTGTCACATACTCATACAACTTATCAACATCCTCTTTTATCTTATACCTCTTAAAGTGTCTAACCACATTGCCTATATCTCTTTTCAAATAAAACTCTGCATCTGGGTGGTAAATACTTACTGCCTGAGGCCAATCTATTATAACAAAATCTCCATTTTCATCAATTAAAATATTGAATTCACTCAAATCTCCATGAATATACCCCAATTCATAGGCCTTTTTTATTTCTTCAATAATATCCCAAAACAATTTATTTGCATCTACTCCCAACTCCTCCAAATCGACTCTTTTCAACTCATCCCCATATATTTTACCCATAATTATTGCATGCCTATTTTGCTCTATAGGTTCTGGAACTTTTACAATAGGAAATAGTTCATTTAATATTTCAAATTCCCTCTCCGCTGTTAACCTTGAAGTATAGAGCCAACTTATATGATGTTTATCTGCGAGATATTCCCTATACCTCTTTCCCCTTGTAAAGCACGTCCTTCCATGCTTGTGGAATTTTAAAACCGCCTCCCTCCCATCTTCAAGAAGAATGTTATAAACATCCCCCTCTTTACCAACACCTAACTCACTACCAACTGCCTTTATAATTCCTTTTTTAATAAATGCGTTCATAGCAAGGGCATCATATCCCCCAAAAGATAACCTATAACCATACCTTGAACGATGCACGAAGTCAAATCTGTTCAACCTCTTTAACCTATACAAAACATCTTTCTCATCCATTTTAGTTTTCTTAACTATTTCATCAACTGGAACCCACTCATGATATCTCATAAGTAACTCTATTACCTTTAAAACCTTCAAATCATCTGGATGAGTTTGCTTTAAATATTCAATTAATTTTTTAATTATGATTGCACCTCCTTACAAACCTTTTTTATTTTTTGTTATTATATCTTTTATAATTCATTGTGTTTATATGCTTTATAATCGATCGAAGATTGCAGCATTTATAATACAAACAACTATACATCAGAACTCTCCAATCCGTAAAGTTTAAATATTAAAGTGGTATGTATTTAATGTGGTTGTTATCGTGGGGGTGTGGTGTAGCCAGGCCTATCATCGGGGACTCCAGATGCCCATGGGGCACTGGACCAAAACCCGATGGCAGGAGAAATCCCTGGACCTGGGTTCAAATCCCAGCACCCCCACCATTCATCTAACTTGGGTTTAACTTTATTTTTTTATTCAAAAATAATTCATTCATTTAAATTTATATTTTTTGTCGGAATTTATCATTATTAAATATTAAAGATTTCAGGTGTTTATTTTGATTGGTGAAATTCTCCCCCGCATAATAAAAAATATAGAATTGTTAATTGAATTTGAACGTGATGAAAACCTAAAAAATAAATTAAATTCTTTTTTAGATGCCATTATAAACGCAAAGAATATTTTTGTTTTTGGTGTGGGTAGGAGTGGGCTAGTAGGAAAGGCATTTGCAATGCGTTTAATGCATTTGGGATTTAACGTTTATGTAGTTGGAGAAACAATATGCCCATCTTTCAAGAAGGGGGATTTATTAATAGCTATTTCAGGTAGTGGGGAAACCACATTAACCATAGAAATAGCAAAAAAAGCAGATAATGTCGTTGCAATAACTTGCAATGTTCCAAACACGCTCGCAAAAATCTCCAATATCTGGATTCCTATATGTATATCAAAAAATGAATACCTTCCATTAGGCACAGCATTTGAGCATATAGCATTTATTTTTTTAGATATTGTTGTGGCGTTATTGATGGAGAGATTGGGAATTTCAGAGAAAGAAATGAAAGAAAGACACTGTAACCTACAATAATAATTAATTCAAATTAATAAATTAAAAATTTTAAATACTCTTAAAACCAAAGTGTTCAGAATGAACTGTTGTAAAAGGGTGAGTTTATGAAATTCGCATGGGTTAATGTTATTGGAGATGATTGGGAGGATAGAAAAGAAATTGTAAAATGTGCATTAGAATCAAGTATCCCTACTATTATGGCAAAGAGCGAAGATATAGAAAAAATAAAGGAATTAGGAAATATAAAAGTAGCATCAAACGATTTAAATGCTGATATTGTTGTTATAAACAAGAATGATGATTTGGAAGCATTGAGGGAAGCAAAAAAAATGGGCAAAGAAACTGCCATTTACATACCAATTGAGAGCAAAGATGATGAGATATTCGCATCAGAAGTTAGTAGGTTAGATTTTGTTGATAACATCATATTAGAGGGAAGAGATTGGACAATCATTCCATTAGAAAACCTCATCGCAGATTTGTTTAATGAGGATGTGAAGATAATAGCGGCAGTAAACTCAATAAAAGAGGCAAAAACTGCATATGAAATTTTAGAAAAAGGTGTTGATGGAGTTTTATTGTTCCCAAATGATTTAAATGATATAAAAGAATTAGTAGAACTCCTCGAAAACATAAACGCCCAGAGAGTTGAGTTAGACGTAGCTACAATCAAAAGAGTTGAACCTGTTGGTAGTGGAGATAGGGTTTGCATAGACACTTGCTCATTAATGGAAATTGGAGAAGGTATGTTAATTGGTTCATACTCAAGAGGGTTGTTTTTAGTGCATTCTGAAACCGTAGAGAACCCATACGTTTCAACAAGGCCTTTTAGAGTCAATGCAGGACCAGTTCATGCATACATTTTATGTCCGGGAAATAAGACAAAATACTTAAGTGAATTGAAGGCAGGAGATAAAGTATTGATTGTGAATAAAGATGGAAGGGCAAGAGAAGCTATCGTTGGACGCGTGAAAATTGAGAAGAGGCCATTAATGCTCATTGAAGCAGAATATAAAGGAGACATAATAAGGACAATTCTACAAAATGCAGAAACCATTAGGTTGGTTAGAGAGGATGGAACACCAGTATCAATCGTAGATTTAAAAGAGGGAGATAAAGTTCTAATAAAACCTGATGAAAATGCAAGACACTTTGGGATGGCAATTAAAGAGACGATTATAGAAAAATAAAAAATTAAATATAGCAAATAAACGATTGAATAATGTTAACTGTAACTATTGTTTTTTTAAAATTTTTATTAATTTTTAATTTTTTAGTTATTTTTTTAGTTATTCATAGATACGTCGTGTCCGTTTCCTCCTGCATTTATAGTCGTGTGCGGAAATGATATACGGCAAAACCTTCGGTTTTGCCATTAATCCATACGGCAAAATCCATAGGATTTTGCCATTTATTTGAATGGCAATAATTCTTCCTTAAAATATACGGCAAAACCTAAAAGGTTTTGCCAAAAAATTGAAATAAGGCATAAATCTTTAAGAATTTACCAATAGTATATTTCCATATTGCAAATACCTTTTATTGTTTATTGTTTAAATTGTTTTTCTCTTTCCATTCATTCAATATTCTCTCCCAATTTTTCCTTAAGAACTCTCCAACTTGTGAAGAATCTCTTGTTCCAACAACACAAGTCCAACCAGTTTTATCTTCAATATCTCCTCTTGTTGATGCAGCTAATGCTGGGAGGATGAGGATCCTATGATTTACTTTTTCTTCTATTTTTGTTTCTTCAATCAATTTCTTAGCATTTTCTCCACAATACTGTCCACCTGCAACTGAAACGTCAACTGCTCTTCCACCAGTATCTAAGACAAGCAACCAGCATGTTACGTTATCCTTCTCAAAGTCACCAACAACTGTATAGTATGTTAATGAGAAGTTTGTTGTCATTATTACTGGGCTATTCTCATCTGGATTACCTATTGGATACAATCCTGGCTCAACTGCCTGTGGTTTTCTTGGATCAGTGTAGATTGCTTGTCTAAGCGTTAATACTGGCATTAACTCCCATATTTCAGTTCCATGCATGATTAATGCATCTGCATATCTATTCATGAGAACATTTGCAATGGTTGCTTCATATATGCCCGCTGCTTTTTCTTTATCTGGAATAAAGCTTTCTATTAGATTTTCTTTATTCTTAACGTAATAGTAGGCGTTTATAGGCAAGCCCAATATTGGGAATCCAAGATATTTATCTCCTCTTTCAATGGCACTTCTTCTAATCATTACAAAGTTGTCTATTGTGTCTGCAATGTTCTCTGGGTATGTGTGAGGGTCAAACACCAAATCCTCAATGCCATTTGCAAGGCATTTTGCGGCCATTTGTTTCAATGTTTTTACGTTATTTGAAGATAGCACCAAAGCAAAGTTCTTACCGTTTTTCTTTGCTTCTTTTAATACTTTAATCATCTCATCAAGGTTATCCTCAGTTGCAGCGTAAATTAATGGTTTTGATTTTACAACATCCAATGCCTCTTTTATGTTGTTTGGATTTAATGAGCAGATTGCAATTGGCATTTCGGTGTTTTCTTGCACGATTTTTATTGCATTTTTAAGCTTTTCTGCATCATTTGATGCATTTCTTATAGCAATAAAGTCAAGTTTTAACTTCTCTCCAGTTCTTTCAAATGTGAAGTCCTCAATGTATTTTGCCCTGTTTTTTATCTCCTCATCAGGTAACGTATCAGCAATATCAATACCTATTGGTGTTGGGTTGAAAAATGCCAACTCAAATCTGTACATTACTTCGTCTCCACCCATTACGCATTTTTTCTTATCATTTCCAAACCAAACTTCTTTAACTGGTGGAGATATCATCTCTATAAGTTTTTTCCTATTTTCTTCGAATTTTGGAGTGTTTAGTATAGGACATTTATCAATATCTATCTCTTTGTTTTGTAGCTTTGTGGCAAATGCCATGCATGATGGTTCTCCACATTTTTTACAGTTCGTTTTTGGGAGTAATTTATAAATGTCCATTGCACTTACTTTTGCCATTTGTTTCACCTCAATGTTATGGGCCTACGAGATATTAAAGGCAGTCATTTGATGAAACCTTTTTAAAGTTTCTTGTAGATGTCTATTGCAATTCTTTCGCATTTTCCTCCATAGGGAAATTCAAAATTTGGATTTTAAAAGTTTTTATTGTGCAGTAATCCATTCATAGTTGTTTGTGTTTATTTTAACTTCTCCTGGTTTTGTTATAAGTGATTTTCCAATTTCTTTTAAGACCTTTATTGATAATGGGTGAAGCATCATGAATATATCTACTCCACTCATTAGCATTGTTAATCCTGTTGTTATTTCCCATAATGGCAATCTATATTCTCTATCTCCCCATTCTGGGTTTTTCATCCATGCTTCTCTTGCCCCAATAGCGTTTGTTGTTCCAGATGACATTGGCATGTTTACTAATTCATCCCCTTTCAATCCTGCCAATCTCAATCTTGTCATTGCATTTATTGAAAACTCAATTCCATAACCTAATGCACAAGTTGTTGGGTCCATGACAATCCTGTTTGGGTCTAAACCTACAGAAATTAACCTTCTGTTCAAATCTTTTGCCATGTTTGGATCCATAATTGTCCATGATAAGACGTTATGGTCATACTTCATAGCCGCTTCTGCAACCTTTTTGTAGTCAAGTTCAAGGTTGGCAGATGCCAACAAGCACCTCTCCCCTTCTGCAGCTTCAGCACACGCTTCCAATACTAATGGATCTTTTTTTGGATCTCCACTACCCCCAATAACAAATGGAACATCTACAGCTTGTAATAATTCCTCCATCAACTTAGCTGCTTCTCTTGGTGGAGTATCTTTAATTTTTGGGTCTGTTGAAATGTGGTGGATTGTTACCATATCTGCACCAAATTCCTTAACACATTTTCTTGCCCATTCACAAGGATCTTCCATAACATCTGCAAAGTATTTCTTAACTGGTGCTGGTAAGCCATGCATAGGCATATCAAAGATATCAAATGTAACAACTGGTGGATTTGGCTGTGGTTCCTCAAATCTGTACAATGTTCTTTGCCCACCAATTTTAATGACTTTTCCTCTTCCCCCTTCTGATTTTGATTTTCCAAATTGAACTTCTCTGATATATCCTTTGTATGTTTCAACTGGCTTTTCCCAGTCAACTTCTGGAACCTCAATAATTCCTTCTTCTGCAAGTTTTTCTTTTATTGTTGGCGTTTGTGGAATAACTACTGGAGGAGCTGAAGGTATGTTTATTATTAGTTCGTCTGCAGTAATTTCTATGTTCTCTATCTCTATGCGTCCTACTTTCTCTATTATTTTTATAATGGCATTCAGATCCATGTCATCACCAATTTATCATTATAAATCATTACAAATTTATCTATCATTATCTATATATAAAGGTTTTGAATTTTGCCTGAAATTCAATTTTTCCTTGAATATTATTAAAAATAGCTTTATAGTTGTGTGCGCTAAGATTTGGAAATATGCCATTAGTAAATTTTTAAGGATTAATGCGTTATTTCAAATTTTAATGGATGATAACAATTATTTGGAAATTCATTAACGTATAAATAACTTTAAAAATTAATGGCAAAACCCAAGGGGTTTTGCCGTATATATTTCGCACACGACTATAATTTGACTTAGTTTATCTTTTTTATTGGTTATTTTATTATTATATATTAAATTTTTATTTTTGAATATATTAATATAATTTCTATACAGCACCCGAATATCCGAAAATTCAAATCCGAATATATACTTTAATTTTTAATTTTAATAAAAATAATAAAGTAAAACTATAGTCGTTCTACGAAATATGGCACTGTTTATAATCTTAAATTTCAATTTTTAAGTAAAATTCAAAAAATTCTAATTTAAATTTGATTTACGGTAAATGTCATTTAAGAATGGCTATAATAAAACTAAATTTCATTTAATTATTTTTCTTTCACCTTCAAATGGATGTTTATCAAATCGCTCAAAATTGCTGAGGCAGTTTCTGTAGCTCCTGCTCCTCTTCCAACAATAACCACTTCTTTTGCCAAATCAGTATTAAACATTGCAACGTTTAAAGTTCCCTTAACGTTTAATGGACTATCTAATTGAACCAATCTCGGCTCTACAACCAACTTATTCTTTTTAACCTCTCCAATTAATTTTATTGTATAACCACTCTTATTTGCCAACTCTATTGCCTCAGGAGTTATTCTTGTTATTCCCTCAATTTTAACATCATCTATTGTCTTATTCATGCCCATAATTGAATTCGCAAGGATAACAATCTTTGCCGCTGTGTCGTAACCATAAATATCCTGAGATGGATCAGTTTCAGCAATTCCTAATTCTTGAGCCTCTTTTAAGACTGTGTTAAAATCAAGTTTTTCTTTTTCCATTTTTGTTAGTATGTAGTTGGTTGTTCCATTTAAGATTCCTTTGATGGATTTTATTTCATTTCCTGCAAGTGTTTCCTTTGCAAGGTTTATTATTGGCATAGCCCCTCCAACAGATGCCTCATATCTAAACATAACGCCATGTTTTTCAGCAGATTCAACTAATTCTTTAAAATAAAGTGCTAATGGCCCTTTATTTGCAGTAACAACATGCTTTCCATTTTCAAATGCCTTTAATATGTGTGTTCTTGCTGGCTCTCCTGTCTTTATGTTTGTTGGAGTTGCCTCAACAACAACATCCGCATCAATGCTTTCTATAACCTCAACGGAAGATATTTTTTTTCCATTGTAATTAGCAATTTTCCCAGTTTTTTCTTTAACTTCAATTGCCTTTTTTAAATCAAGCCCACTCTCATCTATCGCTGCTCCACTACTATCACAGATAGCAACAATCTTTGGTTCAAATCCATATTTCTCCTTTAGTAATTTTTTCTTCTCATCAATAACCTTAGCAACACCTCTACCTATAACACCAAATCCAACCAATATTATCTTCATTTTCTCCCTCTTTTAACAAGATTTGATAAATAAAAGATCTTTTTCTTTTGAAATTTTATCGAGTAAGTTATATAACTCCTCCAACTTTTCTTTATCAATAACAATTCTCATCCTTGCAGACGATTCCTTATATGGATCTGGCATAATTAAATCCAAATCAACAACCAAACCAATCTCATTAATCCTATCAATTGTATCCCTGACATCTGTATCTACAACGTGTCCAATAACAACAACATCCAAATTGATTTTTCTCTCATCGTCACCTATCTTAGCAACAATTACATCATGTTTCTCAAGTTCATCTACGATTTTCTTTAATTTTTCATTATCTACATTATCAATAACTACTTTTACTGGCACTCTACCGTTACTTTTCTGCTCTCTTAAATGGATAACACTTATAATATTTGCTCCTAATTTTGAAATAGGTGTTAGTGCCTTTATTAATTCCCCAGGAATATCTTTTAATTCCAAATCCAAAGTAATCATAATCTCCCACCAAAGATTTTTAAACTATGATATATTTTCTAAAATTTAAAAATATTGTGCATTTTTTTATGTCTTTATAAAATATCATAGTCAATTCTTACTTATTTTTTGATATGTACTTGAATCATTTATGACCCAAACGACTATATATAAACCTTAAACGCTAAATGATTTATATTCTTAAAGAACGTTTTAAAGTTTTTGTGTGTTATTACATTGGAAAAAACATCACAATGCAGGAGTGAAATTATGGAAATAAAAATTGGGAAGGTTGAAAAAAAATTAAACAAAATAATTGAAGAAGAGGGAGCCATTTATTTGGTTTTAATTGATCCAGATGAGAAAAATATTGAAGAAATAGCAGAGAAAGTTAAAGATTACGCAGATGCAATAATGATTGGTGGAAGTATTGGAGTTATTAATTTAGATGAAGTTACTAAAAAAATAAAGGAAATAACAAAACTCCCAACAATTTTATTCCCTGGAAATGTTGATGGGCTAACACAGTATGCAGATGCAGTATTTTTTATGTCCTTAATGAACTCAACAAACCCATACTGGATTGTAAATGCCCCAACATTGGGGAGTTTAACAATAAAAAAATTTGGTTTGGAGCCAATACCAATGGCATATCTCTGCGTTGAGCCAGCAAAAAGAACAGCAGTTGGTTTTGTTGGAGAAATAAATGAAATTCCACAAAGAAAGCCAGAGATAGCGGCGATGTATTGCCTCTCTGCTAAATACTTCGGTATGAGGTGGGCATATTTAGAGGCTGGAAGTGGGGCAGAATATCCAGTAAGCAACGAGATGATTGCAATCTCAAAAAAATTAAGTGGAATAAATATTATTGTTGGAGGAGGAATTAGAAAACCAGAGATTGCTTATGAGAAAGTTTTAAGTGGAGCAGATGCAGTTGTTACAGGGAACTTATTGGAGAAGGATCCTAATGCTGTTGAAGAGATGTATGATGCAATTAAGAAAGCAGGAAGGGAAAAACTTAAAAACCAGAAAAAATAAAATGTGTTTTACTCGCACAACTTTCGAGCAATCCACATAACGCTCGAAAACTCGAAATTGTTCCATAACTTTTAAAATTGAAATTATTTTTATTAGAAAGCCAATTAATCATTAACCATTTTTTTAATCATTTTTTCTTCTATTTTATTTCAAAATATTGAAAAAAATAATTTTTGAATTCCACTAAAGATGATAAAATCTAAAGATTATTAGTATTAGTAAAGACATATTATAATCAACAACAAAAACCATATTGCCTTTCGAAACTGCTTATTTTTTCATGAGCAAATGTTTTGGAATATAGCACACAATAAATCGAAGCTCCATGATTTCCCCAATATGTTAAAATCATAAAACAATAAGCTAATATCATCCCTTTACAATCAATTTTCCATTGTCCCATTCTAAATAGTGCCCACTCATTCCTATTTTAGACAAGTCGAGTATCGGTACAATTCCTGGTGTTGGCTTAATACCCATTTTTTTCTGGAATGCTGTTTGTTCTTGGAATGTCCCGCTGTTAACCATTGCTACTCCTTTATAAATACCATAACCATTTATGTGAATGTGCCCAGTGTGGAAAATATCTGGTTCCCTTTCAATAACCAAATAATCCTTATGTTCTGGGGCAATTGGACATCTTCCTCCATAGGTTGGACATAGCAATCTTCTCTTTAACAATTCCTTCATGATAGTTGATGGTTCTGTGTATTTTGCAGATGGCACTAATCCAACAATATCGTCAAAACTTCTACCGTGATATAGGAGGAAATCCAAACCATGGACATTCACCATTGCAGGATTACCCACAAATGTTACGTTATCCATGTTGAACAACTTAGTAATCTTCTCTGGAAGTTTTGGTTGTGGTTCTGCTGGTCTAACAGCATCGTGGTTTCCTGGAGAAATAATAACATGAATATGCTCTGGAATTTGCTCTAAATACAATGCAATCTCCTCATATTGCGACATAATATCTATCTCATACAAATCCTCCTCCTGCCCAGGGTAGATTCCAACTCCATCCACCAAATCCCCAGCAATTGAGATATATTTTATCCTACTGACAACTTTCTCTTCAACCCCATTACTCACATTTCCATTTAAAAATTCTATAAATTTGTTAAAGGTATCTTTCATAAATTCATAACTCCCAACGTGAATATCTGATAAAAATGCAACATAGATTTGCTCATCTGTTCTATTTGGTTCTTTTGGTGTAATATCGGGCCTAATAGCCCTATCAGCAAACATTAAATTTCCTTTATCATTTATCGTTCCAATAAATCCAATAACCTCATCTAAAAGGATATCATCAGGCAATTCTCCATTAGCTATTTTTTCTTTTGTTAACAACACTGTAAATGAAGCGTTCTTATCCTCTATTTCAACCAACTTATGCCCATTTTTTGTTGTATTTACATCTGAGACAATACCAACAACGAATATGTTATCTTCTCTTCTCTTTTTCTTTATCTCACTTAAAGGATATGCTCTTCTTTGAACTTTTCTCTCAATAAGCTTTTTAACCCTCTCATACCTATCATTGAAATATTTTATGAAATCATCAATTGTCCCCTCACATGTCGATTTTCCAGAAACATCTGTGTCATCATAAACTTTTATTATTGCATCAATATCCTTTGCATACCATTTGATACTTGTGTTTATACTCTTGAGTCTCCTAATTTCACTCATTCTTTTTTCTCTTTCTGCTTTTCTTTTTTCCTCTTCTATTTTTTCTTTATCTTCCTCTTCTCTTGACAATATTTTTTTGATTATCTCCTCTCTTTCAGCATCATCAACTATTTTTTTCTTTTCTTCTTTAACTTCTTTTTTATCCTCTTTTTTTATTTCAAATTTCTCTCCTGTATAATATGCGATAAAATCAAAATTTCCATACTCTTTCACAATCCAATCCAAATCATGATTCAAAAAGATATCCAAAAAGTGTTCATCCAACAAAATAAACTTATCATTTATAGTTTTAAATTCTTTGATTTTATTAATTAGTTCCTCAACTTCCTTCCCATCCAAATTTTTGATACGCTTATAGACATTTGGGGATAAAAGAACCTCAATCTCTAAAAAATTTTCAATCATATTTTCCCTTTTAAGATTTATTTATCTATTTTTGTTTTTTGTCTTTTGATTTTAATTTCAAATGCATATTTATGTTGTAGCAGAGATAGTCCAACGGATGAATAATGCCTCTCTTTTTACATATATCATCTGGATTGCAATAATAACTTAACCCCTTTCCACCATCGTCCTTCCAATTTTTACAGTATTCGCAGTGTGTTATGTGGTCTGCAACCTTATAGCCAATATTGTGGCTTATATAATACCTTGTCTTTTTCTCATCAAAGTCCTCAACATTCTTAAAGAGCATATTTATTAAGTCATCAATAAACTTTTCTATTTCTTCCTCTGATGCTATATCTAAGGCAGAGATATTCACCAACTCCCCTTTATCATTCAAAGGTCTTAAGTTGGGATTGAATTTAGCACAAAACCAATAAACAACAAAACTTCTCCTTGCGTAATGGGATGGGGAACCACCGCTCAATATATCATTTAAAATACCTCTAATACATGGTGGATGCCAATCTAATGGAATTTCTCCTTTGTAATCCAATGCTTTTATTCCTTCAATACCCTCAAATTTAACTTTGTCTTTTAAGTAATTGTCTATATCATTTAAGATATTTTTTATTGTTTCATCTTCTGGAAGTTTTACTTTTTTAATTTTATCTATAAGTTCTTTTAATTTGACTCTAATAAATTCTTTTGCATAAATTTTTTTAATTTCATAGATATTCACTTTCCCATTCTTTAAATCCAATCTTTCCAAATGTAAATCGTTATTTTTAGATAAGGATGCAATTTTTATGTATTCCCACACATTTATTTCATTTGGTAAGTTATTTAAAATGTCCTTCCAATATTTTTCAGAAAATTTCTTAATATACGCATTGTGAAACCTTGTATAAGCAATTAGAATTAATGTTAAGTACTTGATTAGGGCATCACCTTCTTTATGGTTCTCAAAAAACTTGTGGTAAGTGTCGTTATCCTCAAAAATATATTTTAATAGATACTCAATCCCCCTTCTATTTTCTTTAACCGCCTCAACAAAATCAACATCTTTAAATTTATCCAAATGTTCCCAAAACATAAGGCAACACCTTGTAAAAACATAATTACAAACAAAATAACAAAAATAATAAAACAAAAAAGAAAAAGATTACGTTTATAACAATTGCAATTCTTTCATCTTATATAAGAATATTGCAACTCCTCCAATGGCTCCAACTTCATTTTCAGTTAAATATACACCCTCCCCTTTCTCCAACTCCAATTTTGTGAAGCCAGTTGAAGCTCCACAGAAGACAACCAAATCATTCTTTCCAATGCTGTTAAAGTCAACTTCTTTATCGCATGTTTCTTTGTTTCCAATTAGTATAACTTTTTCTGGCCTTAAAACCTCTATTGCATCATCTAAATCTTCAAAGAATAACACATTCTTCCCTAATCTACATGCCAATTTATGAGCAACTGGCACTCCACTTTGAGCAGCTGAACCCGTTGCCTTTGTTATAACTATTGTATCAACACCAAAACCAAATACTATTCTTGCAAATTCTTCAACCTGCTTAGCACTGTATGTGTTGTGCAATGCGATGAACATTTCTCTCACCTTTTTGTTTTTTTATTCAATAATATTTTTAATTGCATACCATTTTTTTAATGATGTTGGTTTTATAATACCATTAACTACATCATAAAACAAAATTTCACTTTCTATTAACATTTTAAAAGTGCTAAATAATTCATCATCAATATATTTACTCTTTATATAAAGGTCATCTTCAAATAAACTTAATGTCTCTAATATCTCCTCTTTTTTGTTCAAATTTGTTCTTATAAAGTATCTAATCCTCTCTTCCTCAACATTAATCCAATTCCTTATAGTTTCTTCAACTGAGACCCCCAATTTTTTATTTTCAACCAAATCAAATATTTCATAAGGCAAGGATATATAACTTATGGCATAATTTATTTCCCTCTTATTAAAATTCTCTTCTTTTAGAATTTTTTTAATATCCTCTTTGTTTAACCAGTCAACTAAATAAAATTTTGAAGTTTCTGCCAATGAAGAGTTGCTATAAACTTCATTAATAAATAAGCTATCTGATGTTAAGCAAATAACGTGACAAAGATGTTCCATTTTTGTTAAAGATACAAATAAATTGAATAATTCATTTAATAGTGACTTATTTCCGTTAAAATAAATACTTTTTAATTTTTGCAATTCATCAATGATTAAGATTGGTTTCTTTCCTTCTTCAACAACAGCATTAATGTCTTCATTTATCTTTCTAAAAACGTCGTTTAAAGAGACGTTTTTAAAATCATAATCTTCATCAACTCCAAATTTAAATATCTTAAAGTTTAATTCTAAGGTATTTCTCAAATATTTTTTATCCCCCTTTTCAAAAAACACATTTAAGAATTCCTCTTTTGTTGTTGTAGCATATTTTCTTAGATTGTAATAGAAGAAGACCAAATCTTCCCTATCTTCTAAATCTTTAATAACCCTCTTCATAACCGTTGATTTTCCTGAAGATTTAGGGCCATAAATAAATAAAATTGAATTTGGGATTAATTGACAGTAAGTTTTTAGATAATTTAGTTCTTTCTCCCTATCATAGAATTTAATCATAAAATCACTTAATATCCAACCTATAGATTCTCTTTGACTACTTTAGCTATTGCCCTTGATAAAGTAGGGGGAACACTCTCCCCAATTTGGTTAAACTGGCTATCTTTTCCACCAACAAATAAGTGGTAATCTGGATAACCCATTAATCTCGCCTGCTCTCTTGGTGTCAATGACCTATTTTCAAATGGGTGGATAAACCTCCTCTTTCCCATGACCGTTGGTGCTATTTTATATGGATGCAACTTAATATAGTTATCTAACACTCCACATGAACCTTTAAATTTAACCACGCCTTCTCCCCACTTTGCCTTTGGCAATCTTTTTAAAACTCTCCTTGGTAATGTGACATACTCATGGTTTGGAACATCCCTTCCCTTAAACATCAAATCTTCAATCGCTTTAATAACCACTACTGGTTCTGATTTCTCTGGATTTATTTCAATGTTTGAGACAAAAACCCTCCTCCTCGATGATGGATTTCCATATTCTTCCGCCCTCAAAACATTGAAATAAACATCATAACCTACTTTTTTAAATTCCTTCTCTATGCTCTCCTTAATCTCTGGCTCCAAAATACCCGGAACATTTTCCATGACGAAAATCTCTGGCTGCAAGTCCCCAACAATCCTTATATACTCTAAAACCAACCTCCCCATTTCATCCTTATATAATCTATCAAATGGATTCTTTTCCCTGTTTGGATTAGCCCCAGTATATGCTTCACATGGGGGCCCTCCAATAACAACATCAACCTTTTTGCAGATTTTTAGGATATCATAGGAATGGATTTCCCTTATATCATCATTTATAACCACTGGATTAATATCTCCTCTATATGTTCCCAATTTCTTCAAAATCTCCACATCTTTATCAGTTAAAGGTATGTTGAATAGAATATCCCCAACATAGCACGAGATTCCTTTTTCAACCAATTCATTTAAACGCTTCTCATATAACCTGCCATTGAAATTTAAAGCATAAGCACTCGCTGCTCTCTCCTCAATTTCTATTGCAACAACGGGCTCAAAGCCCTCCTCAACGAATCCTCTTGAAAATCCTCCACATCCACAGAATAAATCTACAAATTTAAATCTCATAATTATCCCTTGCTCTCCTTTATTGAATCATAAAATTTAGGATATACATAACTTAATATATCACCTAAAAAAGATAGTTAAAATATAGTCGTGTGCGGAAATGATATACGGCAAAACCTTCGGTTTTGCCATATTAAAATTTGAAATAACGCATTAACCTTAAAAATTTACTAATGTCATATTCCAAATTATACGGCAAAATCCCTTGGATTTTGCCAAATATCTCTAACGCACACGAGTATAATATGAAACTCACTTAATCGCTCTTTAACGCCTTTATTGGATCTAAATTTGCAGCTTTGTATGCAGGATATAGTGATGCAACTATGGATGTTCCAACACCAAATAAAATTCCCAAAAATACATAAATTAAACTTTCCATTGTTATAGATGATCTCAGTAAATAATGGACAACTAAATAACCTACCCCTAAACTCAACATTGCTCCAATAATACTTCCAACAACTCCTAAAATTAAAGCTTCATAAAGGAACAAGGTTATTATATCTCTCTTAGACGCGCCAATACTTTTCATAACACCAATTTCCTTTGTTCTTTCAATTGTGCTCATTAACATTACATTTCCAATTCCAATTCCTGCAACTAATAAAGATATTCCACCGATACCCATTAAAAACAACGATACTTTATCCATAACATCATTTATTGATTGGAGAATTCTATCCATGGACAATACAATAGCTGTTTTTTCTTTCCTATTCATAATTTTTTCTGTTTCATTTTTTATTTTACTAATATCATCTTTATTTTTTACATAAAGAACTATCATTGAGTAATTATTCCCATAAAATCTTTTGTATGTTTTTTCTGATAAGATTATTGAATTTTGAGAAATTACAAAAAAAGAACTGTTGTATATTCCATTTATTCTAAGGGATATATTTTTCAAAACAACCATATCTCCAGTATTAACATCATGAATATTGACAAAAAAACTATCTGCATATGTTGTTGTATCGGTTAATTTATTTTTGATGCCTAAATTTAAATACTTTATATCCTCTTTTTTTATACCATATATTGTTACATACGCCTTTTTATTTTTTCCTTTAATATATACAATATCAGTTTTTGATGAAATTGGAATTACAATGCAGTTTAGTTTTTTTAGTTTATCCACATCTTTTTTTGTAAAATGTAAATACCCTTCTTCAGTATTTGGCAATACAACAACAAAATTTGCTACCCCTTCAAAATTTTTAATGATTCCTTGTTTTAATCCTCCACCTAAAATTCCTAAGGAGGAAATAGCCATAACACCTATAATAATCCCCAACAACGCTAAAGTACTTCTTAAAATATGCCTATTTAGATTCCTCTTTGCCATCTTCAAATACATGATTTCCCTCAAAAGAATAAAATATGTTTTTATTTATCTTTCAATATCTAGCATCTTAAAAATCATTATTAAACTGTAAATTATCAACCATACTATAAAACTTCCTATTGAAAATACGTGGTGATAATACAGTGTAAATGCCCAAAAAGAAATTAGTGTTATTACACTAAATACAATAGAATATTTCAACATTTCTAAACTGTATTTTTTTAAATCACCTAAATTAGTTAATTTTGAATAGATATAGGTGGATGATGGAACCGATATTAAAGCACCCAATACATATATGAAAAAAATAAATTTTTCAAAATGCCAATAATCACTGGGATAGGTAAAATAATCCTCTGTAATAAATGTATAAATACCCCAATACAGGGGATATGTTATTGCAAGGTATATCAATAGAGATAGTGCAATTATCTTTATTCTATCTAAAAATGACAATTTTTTTCCATATAATTCGCTTATCTTTATAAACATTGCCATGAATACAACATAGCAAATAAATCCATTGGATATTCCCAATAATGAGATATATGCAGGGTAATAAACTGATATAACATATAGGGCAATTTTTGAAATTAGCAACATCGAAGTAATTTTTAACAAATATCCTGATAGTGCCTTTACTTTACCCTTTGAATAATAATAGGACACCGATAATACCGCCAATATTGAAGAGATAAGGAATGTAAAATACCCTACTTCATTTTCTATAAAGTAATTGTTCCCAGAAAGCCAGGTTTTACCAAATAATGAAATTATCATTGAAAAGGATAATGGTATTGCCAACACATTAAGCAAAAACCAAACCATTATGGATATAATACCAACTTTTTTAATATCGAATAATTCCCTATCTTTGATATTATCTATCATTTTTCCCCCCAAAGTATTATTCCTCAACTATATTTCCATCTCTAAGGTAAATTACTCTATCTGCATATTTTGCCACAGCTAAATCGTGGGTAACTACAACAACAGTTTTTCCACTATCGTTTAATTTTTTTAAGAGCTCCATAATTTTACCACCAGTTTTTGAATCCAAACTTCCAGTAGGTTCATCACACAGTAAAATTGGAGGATTGTTTGCCAGTGCTCTTGCTATAGCCACTCTCTGCTGTTGTCCTCCACTTAATTGGTTTGGTTTATGGTTTGCAAATTTTTCATCTAATTCAGCCATTTTTAAACATTTTAGTGCTATTTTCTTTCTTTCTTCTTCGGATAGTGTGTTCCTATATTTAAAAATTAATGGGAGTTCAACATTTTCCAATGCAGTTAAAAGAGGGATTAGGTTAAATTGCTGAAATACAAATCCAATCTTATTTCTCCTAATTTTTGTCAGTTCTTCATCATTCAAATCATTTATTTTTATTTTGTCGATATAAACTTCCCCACTGTCTGGTTTATCCAAACATCCGATAATATTCAACAATGTTGATTTTCCGCTTCCACTAGGTCCCATAATTACTACAAATTCCCCCTCTTTTATTTTTAAATTTACATTTTTTAAAGCATAAATTATTTCCCCACCCATTTTGTAGGTTTTTGTTACATTTTTTAATTCAATCATCGTATCCCTAAAATTATCTTAATATATGTTGATATAATCGGCTATACTACTTAGAAGATTCAACAAAAATATTAAAAATGGTATTACCAAGCTTTTTTTGAATGCTAATTTATAGTTGTATTGGATTCCTTTTGCAAACAATAGCATTGCCCATAATGACACCATTATATCCATTAACTTAATTATGTAACCTCCATCAGCATATAATGTATTCGTTAAAATGGAAATAAGCTGAATAATTAAAGCAACTGTCATTTCAATTAAATATACAAAAGAAACTTTTGTTAAAATATCTTTGAAAAATTTATCTGGGTTTAATATTAGGTCTTTCATTAGTTCACCAATTATTAATTATTGAGATTTAAAGAATGATAAATGAATAATTGAAAAGATTAAGCTATATACCCCCACATTTTTTAAATTCAATACATATTCTATTTAGTTAATTCTAATTTTCTAAGATATTTTTCCGCTTTTTCAACATTTCCAACTTCTCCATAAGTTAAAGCAATAACTTCATATATTTCATCATGGTATGGATTTATCTCCTTTAACTTTTCAAAATATTCCATAGCTTTTTCATCTTCTCCTAAATAAATATATATTCTTCCCATAAATTCGTAAATCTGTTCTAATTCAAACACATCTGGGTTTAGAGATAGTGCTTTTTCAAAATATTTTAATGCATCTTCGTATTTTTTCAATTCTACATAAGAATGAGCTATTTTTAAAATTAAGTTGACATCTTTTGGTTTTAATTCTAAAGCTTTTTTGTAATAGTTTATTGCTTTTTCATAATCTTTTTCATAGTATATATCTCCTAAATACTCCAGTGCCTCTACATCGTTTGGATTTAATTTTAAAATTTTTTCGAAGTATTTTATTGCATTTTCTTCGTTATTCAAGTTATAATATGCTTCTCCTAATCCAAAGAGTGCTTTATAATTATTTTCATCTTTTTCTAATACCTTTTCAAAGTATTTTATTGATAAATTTATTTCATTTAAACTTATCCTCAATAAGGTGTAACCCTTTTTACATAAAACCTCTAAATCTTCTGAATTAATTTCTAATGCTTTATTATAACAAAATAATGCCTCATAATAAGCTTTGCATAGATATGCCTTATCCCCAAGATTCTTCCAAAGTTTCCAGTTGTTAATGTCTTTACTGCTTAAGTTTAAAATGTCATCTATTTCACTCGATATTTTATTAATATCCTCATATAAAGGCGATATTTCACTATATATGAACCATAAATTACGTAAATTTATATTATCTAAGTTAGTTTTTGATATTTCTTCAAAAATTTCATTAAAAACGTATATTATCCCATCTATAACATCTATAAGAATCTCTGTAAGTTCTTTTCCAAATATATGGTCATTTTCTAAAACTTTATTTTTTAATAAGTTTAAAGTTTCCAATGTAAATTTTTTGTCCATCTAATCACCTACTTTCCTTCATTAAATCTTCAATCTTCGTTTGGTTTTTCCCAGCTCTTCTGCACTTCTAAATGTTCCATCAGGATATAATTCCCCTTTAAACTTTCCTCTCTTATCAAAAATTTCTAAATGATTTTTATGGAATGTATCTAATTTTGGTTATTTCTCATCTTTTCTTACAAACCCCCTATAAATCAAATAAACTACCCCAAAGCAGAATACTATAGCTATTCCAATAACTAAATAATTAACTTCTTCTTTATTATTGTTTTTTAAAGAAATAACATCCCCATTAATTTTTATTGTCTTATAAATCGTTACTAAATTGTTATTTTCATCCCTATAAGTTATTACAATTGGAATCTCATTTACAGTTCCATTAATTTGGCAGTGCAACTCAAAACTTCCATAATCATCTGGGTTTAATGTACCTATAAAGTAGTTTTCATAGGGCCTTTTTGGTATGATGTTTTTTGTTTTTTTGATGCTTATTAAAACGCTCTTTGCTGGAGCAGTTCCAATGTTTGATAAATCTCCAGTTATTATTTTTTCTCCAAATCCTTCAACATTAACACCTGTTAAAACCAACTCTGCCTTTCCAATGACATTTATGGTTAGGTTTTTGTTTATTTCATTTTCATCGAAGTAAATTTTTATTGGAATCTCTTTTATTCCCATTTCATTTATTTTTATTTTAAAAGATACATTTTTTGTTTCCCCTTTTTTAATGAAGATTGTTTTTTGGTTGTTTCCTAAGTAGTATTTTCCAATGGTTATGATAAAGTTGGCATCTTTGTAGTTGTTTCTTATTAAAATTGTTAAATTGTTGATTTTTCCAACTGGACAGGTAATGTTTTTTAAATTTATTGAAATTAAGTCATTTGGGACTATTTTGAAAGTTAAAGTTCCCTTTTCTTCAATAGTTTTTTGATTTTTATAGGTTGATGTTGTTGACGTATCCGTTTCTGTCTTATCAGTTAATTCCAACAAGTTATACTGGTTTTGGTAAGTTATTGTATAAGGCAACTCCCCTATTTCCCCATTTGCATATAAAATCAACCTTATTAACTTTGTTTCTCCTGGTTTTAGGTAGTTAATAACATAACTATTGCTTAACGCATAGATATTTTTTCCATTTTCAAAGGTTATTTTTATGTTCTCTGCTATTCCTGTTCCTTTATTTGTAATTCTTAAGAATATCTTGTTCGTCCCCTCCTTTAATATTGGTGGATTTTGGATTTCTATTATTGCTTCTCCCCTAACTGGAATTTCAAAGATTCTGTTTTCTGAATACTGTTCCCCATTTTCTGTGTAATTACAGTATGCTACGATTTTATAATCCTTTGATGGAGCGTTGTCTTTAATTTTTATTATAAAGTGTCCTACTCCCTGTTCAGATTGAAACAAATGTCCCACATAATCCTTTCCTTTAATAATTTGGATATATTCTTTACTGATACCATAAGGATATATGCCAATTATGGTATTGTTTATCTCTTTTTCCGGTGTGATTACAACCCATAAGTCGTAGGTTTTTCCTGGCTCTAAGTATTCATTTTTGTAATCAAAACTTGTAAATTCTATTGCGTTTATTGTATTTAAAATTAGTAATAATGATAAAAATGTTAAAAAAATAAAAGAGGATTTTTTCATATATCCCACCTTATAGGAATTTAGCCACGCTATATAACTGATAAGCCCCAAATAATACTGTTGGGATTAATGCAACTATAAATGCCTTTTTTAATTCTAAATTCCTTGCATACTTTATACCATAAGTCCATAAACCTAAATTCCACAAACTAACCGCAATACCAATTAAAAGATTTGTATATACCATGGGTTTTGGGATTATTGAAGACATGACTTGTTTTACAACTGCAGGATTTTGGAGTTGTGCCATTGTTAAAGTTGGAACATGAGCATTTGAAAGGAAATAATAACCTATTGGTATTGTTATACATAATGCTATTAAGTTTGGTAAGAATCCATAGCCAGTAAATTCAAATGTTCTTTTAAAAGAACCTTCCCCCTTAAATGCCATTGATATTAAGTGCATTACCCCTGCTATTAATAACCATGCTATAAATCCCCCCACTAAAGTAGAGACTGCGGAAATTATTCTCATAATCGACATCATATTTTGCATATCTGGTGGGAATATTTTAAACATTATCGATGTTGTATAGTAGGAATAGATACACATCAACACAGAAAACATAAGTACTATTAAGAATGGGGTTTTAAGAGAGACATCTTTATCTGCTAAATTTTTAAAGAAGTTGTTTGGATTTAGAATTAGTTCTTTTATGTTCATTTTCTCCCCTCGTTATTTTGATATTAATTTATTTTTATTTAATTATTATATTTAAGTGTTTATGATAATAAATAATTCGCTATCTTTGGAGTAATATAAACCTCTACGAATGCTGCTATTATGATTAGGATTATTGATATTCCTGCTAATTTTAAGAATTCTTTTATATCTTCTTCTGTTATTGGTTTTTCTTTCTTATCTAAGAGATAAAGAATAACTTCATAAGGAATTTTGAAACCTGCTGTTGCTGATATAAGCATTGCTGGAATTTCGAATATTCCGTGTGGAAGAATTAAAGCAGTTATTAATTTTAACGGTTCGTCAGTTAGGAAAGTAGAACCAACCAATATACCAACATTAAAACCATTAAATATTAAGTTTATAAAAGTAGATAAACCAAAAGTTATAGCTCCTGCCAACATTAGAAGGATAACTTTTAGATTAGTTAGTAGGATTGTAAGGAAGTTGAATTTTATATTTAGTTTTTGGTTTAATTCTTCTCCATTGTAGTTTTTTGAAAAATCGTTTATAGATGTGATTCCTGAGATGAAACCTATTGAGAAGATTAGGATTGTTAGTATTGATGGTAGTTTCATGGTTTCACTGATTATAATAATTGTTTAATGAATGTATATTTTATTTATAATGTGTGAACTAAAATAAAATGAATGCCAGCAATTAATAAAGTTAAATATATTAATATTATAATTATATTTACAAATGTCTTTCCAAATATTTTATAACATTGTTTATATGACTCAGTGTATATCGAAATTCCAAGTGCTAATGTTGAAATACCTATCAATATTGAGTAAAAATAACCTTTACTAATAAAATATATTATAAAATATAATAAAGGTAAAAGAAATAAAAATATTGCAAGTTTTGTTTTATCCTTCATAATTTACACCCCAATTTTTAAAAAAAATAAAAATAATAGAAATACTAAAAATTATGCTAGTAATCCAACTCCAACAATTACTAACCCCACACCAGTAGCTGCTAATCCAGCACCAGCATAATATAATATACTACCAGCTGCTGCATTTTCTAAGGCATAAGTACCAACCCCAAAGAGAATACTACCAACACCTGCAGTTGCAGCTCCATGATTTATCATATCATTACCTGTATCTTTGTTTTTATAATAGTAATAATATACTAATCCAGCATCTCCTAAAGCCACTGGCTCAGCTACTAAAGCCCCTATCATGCTTACTAAAACTAAAGTTCCAAAAATCTTATATACTTCTTTCTTTAAAAATTTCATTCTGTCACCTCGGTGGTTGCGGCTGAGTTGGCTCCGCCTCTATACCGAGGCATCATCACCAATTATTCTTTACTTTTTTAAAGTCCTTATTTTCCACATTTTTCATAAACAAAATAAATGCAAAACCACTATATATATATATAACGATTTAAATCGAATAGTAATGTATTTAAATTAAGTTTTTAAGTGATTAGGATTTTTAATAATTAATAAAATAGTAAAGGATTTATAAAAGTAAATTATTTTAATCTTTTTATTAACTCTTCCTTTGGAATGTTGTTCCATTTAGAAATATCGGTCAAAATATTGTTTAAAGTTCCTCTTGCTATCTCTTCATGATAAGGGATTGTTATATTGTGAATTCCAAGTTCCGTCTCTTTTCTTAATCTCACATGGCTCCCTCTCTGCCTAACGACTTCATAACCCAATTTTTTAAGAAATTTTATTAAATCCTTGCCACCGACAACTGGAAGTTTAGGCAACACTTGACACCTCCATCTCAGAAACAGAAAGGATTTTTATAACCTCCCCAGCTTTTAACTCATCTTCAAAGTGCAATTCAACAGCCTCCTTAAGATTTTTCATCAATTCATCTAAAGTTTTCCCCTGTGTGAATATGCTTACATCAATACCCTCTGCAATCCAATATTCCCCATCATAATAAACTCTAAATTTGACAGTTTTCATTTTTAAATCACCTAATTTTTAGTTTCATTATTCCTATTCCTCAATTATCTATTTAAATCTTATGTTAATAAATAATTCGCTATCTTTGGAGTAAGATAAACCTCTACAAAAGCTGCTATTATGATTAGGATTATTGAAATTAAAGCTAATTTTAAAAACTCTTTTATATCTTCCTCTGTTATAGGTTTTTCTTTTTTATCTAAGAGATAAAGAATAACTTCATAAGGAATTTTAAAGCCTGCTGTTGCTGATATAAGCATTGCTGGAATTTCAAATATTCCGTGTGGAAGAATTAAAGCAGTTATTAATTTTAACGGTTCATTAGTTAGAAATGTAGAACCGATTAAGATACCAACATTAAAACCATTAAATATTAAATTTATAAAAGTGGATAATCCGAAAGTTATAGCTCCTGCCAACATTAGAAGGATAACTTTTAGATTAGTTAGTAGGATTGTAGGGAAATTGAAATTTATACTTAAATTTTGATTTATTTCTTCTCTATTGTAGTTTTTTGAGAAGTCGTTTATGAATATAAATCCTGAGGTGAAACCTACTGAGAAGATAAGGATGGTTAATATTGATAGTAGTTTTTCCATGGTTTCACTAAAATTTCTTACTTAATCAATGCTATTAGTAAAATAAGTAATGAAACTAAAAAAGAAAATACTATAGTGAGTAAATTTACTATATTGTGAAGTTTAGAGTACAATTTTCTAAACAATTGCTGCCTAATATAACAATATATACCATAAGCTAAAAAATCTGTTGAAATAATAATAATACTTATATCAAAATTTCCCATTAACTTTGTTAGTAATCCATATGTAATACAAATGACAGCTACTAACATCTTTTTTTTCATACTGGTTTCTAATAATACATATTTATAAATTGTAAATATTAAAAAAATAGTCCCAAATAATAAAGGAACATTAAATATGTTTTCTAACAATAATATCACCTTACCATATATATTCAGTTAACGCTCATCTTCAAATATCATTACTTATACGGCAAACAAGTTTTACCATGATAATTTTTTATATGCAGCCCGCAAAGCCACGATAATAGTACACTATTTATATTAGGTAATCTTGAATGAACATGAGCGAAGAATAATAATTAGGACAAAAATGAATTATTAATAAACCATTAATCAAACCTTACATTAACTTTTATTTATTTTTTTAATCTTTTATTTAATCTTTACAGCATGAGCACACTTCTCAGCATTTTTTCTTGCTTCTTCAATACTATCAGCAGTTGCAAGAGCAACTCCCATCCTTCTACCAACAGTAGCAACTGGCTTTCCGAATAACCTTATCTTTGTGTTTGGAACTTTCAATGCTTCGCTTATGTCATATTTTGGATTCCACTTATGTATGTCTGATTTTATTACGTGGCTCGCTCCACATGAGATGAGTTTTGTTGAGACAGGTAACCCTAAGATTGCCCTAACATGGATTTCAAATTCACTCATTTCTTGCGTAACCATGGTAACCATTCCAGTGTCGTGTGGTCTTGGGGAAACCTCACTGAATATTACTTCATCTCCCCTAACAAACAACTCAACACCAAATATTCCATAACCTCCTAACGCATCGGTGATTTTTTTGGCAATATCTTGGGCGTCCTTTTTAAGTTCTTCACTCATTGGATGTGGTTGCCAACTTTCGTGGTAGTCACCATCTATTTGAATGTGCCCAATTGGCTCGCAGAACTTTGTCCCTTCAACAGTTCTTGCTGTTAAAAGAGTTATCTCATAATCAAAGTTAATAAACTCCTCAACGATAACTTTATTTGCCAATCCTCTTGCACCTTTTTGAGCAATCTCCCATGCCTTTTCAATATCTTCTTTGGATTTAATAACACTTTGCCCTTTTCCAGAAGATGACATGATTGGCTTTACAACACATGGAATGCCTATTTTTTCTACTGCCTCTTTTAACTCATCTAATGATGTTGCGAATTCATATTTTGCAGTTTTTAATTTTAATTCCTCTGCTGCCAATCTTCTTATTCCTTCCCTATCCATAGTGATTTTTGTGGCTTTTGCAGTAGGAATAACTGTGTATCCTTCTTTTTCCATTTCTATTAATGTGTCTGTGTTTATTGCTTCAATTTCAGGGACAATGTAGTCAGGATTCTCTCTCTCAATTATTGCTCTCAATGCATCCCTATCCTTCATGTCAATAACATAACTTCTATGAGCAACTTGCATTGCTGGGGCATTTTGGTATCTATCCACCGCAATGCACTCAACTCCTAACCTTTGGGCTTCAATAACAACTTCTTTTCCTAATTCTCCACTACCTAAGAGTAGTATCTTTGTTGCGCCGTCTAAAAGAGGGGTTCCTATCATCGTATCACATCCTTTGGGGTATATAAACATATATAAATAATGGACTATAAATGTATTTTCAAGAATAAATGATTTGGATGAACTGTTATAATGTGTGCAGTTTTAGAAATGGTAATAACCTCATTTATTGGCTTTGTAAATTTGAGAGTTTATATGCCCTGCAAGTTTCATAGATAGTTGCCTAAATTTTCAATTTAATCATGTTTAGCAAGGAATTAATTTAAACTATTGCAGAACGACTATAATAACAATATATACCCAGCTTTCCTTAAAAATACGGTGGAATTATGGTGGATTTAGAAGAAGTGAGAAAAAAGATAATGGATAAGTTAAAAATTTCAGAAAAAGAACTTGATGAATTAATTGACAAAAAAGTTAAGGAATATGGTGGGTTGTTAAATAAAGAAGCGGCAACTTTGTTAATATTTAAAGAATTGAAAGAATTAAAGGATGAAGATGGAGGAGATGAAGAAAAAGAAGAAGAAAAGAAAGGTAAAGAAAAAGAGGAAATGGAAGAAGAAGTTGAATTGGATGAGATTGATGTAGATATCATTCCATTAGAGGATGTTTTGGAGAGGATGATCGAAATTAATGCTGTTGCAAGGATTGAGAGAATTTTTGATGTGAAGGAAGTTAATGGGAATAAAGTAGTTAATATTCTCTTAAATGATGGGACAAGAAGAGCTTTGTTGTCACTGTGGAATGAGGACATTGAATTAATTAAAACTAAAAATTTGAAGGAAGGAGATTGTGTTTTAATAAAGAATGCTTACGCTCCAAAAATATACAAAGATAGGGTTCACTTATCCATTAGAGAGGGAGATATTGTTAAGGTTAAGGCAGATTTACCTCCAATTGAAGAACTTATAAGAATGGTTAATGAGAAGAAACTTTCATTTGAAAGGAAAAAAATAGATGAGTTAAAAGAAGGGGAAGGAGCAGAGATTAGGGGAATTATTGTTGCAATCCATAGTTCTGAGCCTTATTTCCCAGTATGTGAAAAATGTAATAAAAAGATGGTTTTAAAGAAGGGTTATGCTATATGTGGTTGTGGAAATAAAGTTGACGAGGAAAGTGAGGATTTAAAATGGATATTTTTGTGCAATGTGACGGTTGATGATGGTTCTGGCAATATAAAGGTTGTTTTGAATGACAATACCGATGCGATTGATTTTAATGAGTTAAAGAGATTGGTTATTGAAGGGGAGGATTTAGAGAAGTATTTAAATGAGAAACTTTTGGGTATGGATGTTGTTGTTAAGGGAATTGTGGTGTTTGATGACTATTTGCAATCCCCAGTATTTAAAGCGAGATATTGGGAAGAGACAAATCCAATTGAGGAATTTAAAAGGAAAAAAGAACAACATAACAAAGAATAATTGGTGGATAGTTTATGTATAAATTAAAAAAAATAAGTGAGATAAAGGATATTGATGAAAAAGTTGCTGTAATAGGGAGAGTTAAAGATATTGGTGAAAAGATAAAGGTTGAAGATGATAGTGGGGAAATTTTGGTATCTTTAAGAAAAAATTCCAACGATGTTCAATTGAATATAAATAGCAAAGTTTTGGTTTTTGGAACTACAAAACTCACACCAAAAGGCATAATAATTTTGGGAAATGTTGTTGTGGTGGATGATGCGGATGAGGAGTTGTTGATGGAGTTTGAGGACATAATTCAAAAGCTGAATAAAAAAAACAAGATAAACTAAACTAATAAAAATACTAATAAAAATAAACTAAACTAAGGTGAGTTTATGAGGCTAACTGCCAAAAGAATTCCATTAAAGGCATTAGATGAGGGGAATTATGTGGTAACTGAGGGTAAATGGGAGAGTAATTATTTGGAGCATCCAGTTTATGGTAAAGTTTCAAGGGTTGCTATCTATGGGGTTGTAATATCAAAGTATGAAAACAAAGCAAAAGAGGTTTGTTCAATAACTGTTGATGACTTTACTGGGGATGTTAGGGTTGTTGGATTTAGAGGAATGGCAAAATACCTTGAGAAATTTGATATTGGGGATATTGTTTTGGTAGTTGGGAAATTGAAGAAGGGTATTAGAGATGAACTTTATATCTCCCCAGAAATTGTTAGGAGGGTCTCAATAAACCATCTATTTTTAAATGCAATTGAGAATTTTAAAGTGGAGGGAGATATTGGGGAGATTTGAAATTATCCATTTGAATAGGATAGATTCTACAAACACCTACGCGTATAAACTTGCAAAGGAGGGGAAGAGGGATATTGTAGTGGTTGCAGATGAGCAAACCTCTGGAAGGGGTAGGCTAAATAGGGTGTGGTTTTCTGATTTTGGAGGATTGTATTTTTCAATTGTTTTGGAATCTGATGTGGATAAATTCCCAGTATTGAATTTTTTGGCACCAATCTGCATGGTTAAAACCTTAAAAAACTACTCAAATAAAAACTATGGTATAAAATGGCCTAATGATATAATAGTCAATAATAAAAAAATCTGTGGAATTTTGAGTGAGATTAATGTGGAATATGGTTTTATGGTTCTTGGGATTGGAATTAATGTGAATAATAAAATTAGGGAGGAGATTAGAGATATTGCAACATCATTAAAAGAAGTTGAAGGGAAGGAATTCGATAAGATGGAAATTTTAAAAACATTTTTGGAGATTTTTGAGAGTTATTTAAACAATTTAAGTCCAGAGAATATTTTGAAGGAATATAAGGAAAATTCTTTGACGTTAAATGAATACGTGAAAATAATAACTCCAAACAGAGAGATTTTTGGTCATGTTGTTGATATTACCTATGAGGGTATTGTATTGCAAACGGATGAAAAATTGGAAATTGTTGATGTTGGGGATTGTATCCATTTGAGAAAAGTGTTTCCATCCCCCTATGGCTCTAATTGAAACCTTTAAAAGAAACTTTTAAAAAGTTTCATCAAAGGGATGCACTGCCTCGCTACGCTCGGCAGTGCCTCTTTTAGGTAAAAATAAAATTTCCATCCCAAGGGCTGATTTTAACAAATCACTTAATTTTGATAAAAAACTTCTTTTTTCTATTTTCATCCCTAAGGGTCTGATTTTAACTTATAAGAAATGCCCATTTTATGATTTATCAAGTGGTGTTTCCATCCCCCTATGGCTCTAATTGAAACTTTTAAAAAAAGTTTCATCAAAATGGGATGCATTGCTTCGCTTCGCTCAGCAATGCCTCTTTTAGATAAATATAAAATTTCCATCCCCCTAAGGGTCTGATTTTAACGAGATTGAGGATTTAAGAAGAGATATACAGAAGAAATAATTTCCATCCCCCTAAGGGTCTGATTTTAACTTTGAATGCTTTTTTCCCTTTTTTAAAATCAGAATCTATTTCCATCCCCCTAAGGGTCTGATTTTAACTTTCTAATTGAGAGTTTAATTCAAGACTTGCCTTATTATTTCCATCCCCCTATGGGTCTGATTTTAACTATTTTGAAGATCTTAATGCATCTATAATAGATGATTTCAAAAATTTCCATCCCCCTATGGGTCTGATTTTAACGCAACAGTTGAAACACCACACTCCTCAGCAAGTTGTTATTTCCATCCCCCTATGGGTCTGATTTTAACTGTGATATATTTTAAACAGTGCAACTTAAAATGTAAAATTTCCATCCCCCTATGGGTCTGATTTTAACTGTTATCAAACCACTCAAAAAACAAAAAGGAGGTGATAACAATTTCCATCCCCCTATGGGTCTGATTTTAACAGGACAATATTTTGCTCTTTTTCCTATATAAAGGTTTCTATTTGCTTCTTTTTGGGACGTTAATTTTCGAAGGGGTATTAACACTGTTCATTTATATACCTCTGCACTTCCCTAAAAATCGTTTAAATTCGAAGTAATTTTTTAAAATCGTTTTAAATTGTTAAATAAACCCTATTAATCGGGGAAAATTTGAAATATAATCTATTAGGTTTTTAAATCCAAAAATCTCAATAAATCATTAAATTTAAATATGCAAATCTTTCAAAATAAAGCACCCTTCGAAATTTGATAAAAATCCATAAAATTAAAAAATAACTCCTAAAAATCAATTAAATTAAAAAATAAAAATTTTCAGCGAGGGAGGTTAGGTTGTAGATATTCATTGTCATATAAATCTTTACTTACCTAATATGCTACATTGAAAATTAAATTATAGTCGTGTGCGTTAGAAATTGGAAATATGTTATTAGTAAATTTTTAAGGTTTTATGAGTTATTTCAAATTTTAATGAAGAATAATGATTATTTGAAATTCACTAATGTATAAATAAGTTTAAAAATTAATGGCAAAACCTATAGGTTTTGCCGTATATTAATTCCGCACACGACTATATGTTACTTTACTTGAGACCTCAATATCTTATTAATCCCCTCAATTACTGCCTCAACTGATGCCCTAACGATATCTTCCCTCGCTGCCTTTGTTGTTACCTCTTTACCATAACCTTCTAACGTAACAATGACCTCTGCTAACGCATCAGTTCCTCCAGTGATGGCATTTATGTGGTATTCTTTCAACTTTATCTTCTCCCCAATAACTGACTGGATTGCCTTAACTGCTGCATCAACTGGACCTACACCAATAGCAGATGCCTTCTTAACTTCCTCATTTATCCTTAAAGCAACTGATGCTGTTGGGATTACCCTATTCCCTGTCATAACTGCAATTTGCTCTAAATCTACAACTCTCTCTGATTTTAATGTTCTTTTTGTAACATCCTCTACTATTGCCTCAACATCGGCATCAGTGACTCTCTTACCTTTATCTCCAAGTGATTTTATTCTATTTATGATCTCTTTAAATTGCTCTTCTGTAACGTTTTTCCCAACCTCAATACCGAGTTCTTTAAGTTTTGCTTTTATTGCATGTGCTCCAGTGTGTTTTCCAAGGATAATTTTTCTTTTTTGCCCTACGAGTTCAGGTGGAATTGGTTCATAGGTTAAAGCATGCTCTAAAACACCGTGTGCATGTATTCCACTCTCATGAGCAAAGGCATTTTCTCCAACGACTGCCTTGTTTGGCTGAGTTTTTATGCCTGTTAATCTTGATACCAATCTTGATAAATCGGTTAATTTTTCAGTTTTTATCTTTGTATTTAGTCCATATATGCTCTTTAAAATCATAACAACCTCTTCTAATGATGCGTTCCCTGCTCTCTCTCCAATACCATTCACTGTGCAATGTATCTGCTCTGCCCCTGCCTCAACTGCTGCTATGGAGTTAGCAACTGCAAGCCCAAAATCGTTGTGGCAGTGCACTGAAATTGGAACATCTATCTCTTTTTTAATCTCCCTTATTAAATACTCCATTGCCTTAGGTATCATAACTCCAACTGTATCTGGGACGTTTATAACATCCGCCCCAGCATCAACCGCATTTTTATAAACCTCTATCAAATAATCAATTTCAGTTCTTGTCGCATCCTCTGCTGAAAACTCAACTTTAATGCCATGGCTTTTTATGTATTCTATTGCCTCAACAGCCTTGTTTATAACCTCTTCTTTATCCATCTTTAACTTATACTTCCTATGCAATGGAGATGTTGCTATAAATGTGTGTATCCTATCAACTCCACAATCAATAGCTACGTCAATATCTTTCTTTACTGCTCTTGCAAGTCCACAAATTTCTGCATCTAAGTCAAGGGAAGTTATTTTCTTCACTGCCTCCTGTTCTCCAAGGGAAGATACGGGAAATCCCGCCTCTATAACATCAACACCAATATTGTTTAACGCTATAGCAATTTCAACTTTCTCATCAGGTGTTAAAGAAACTCCTGGTGTTTGTTCTCCATCCCTTAGAGTTGTATCAAATATCTTAATGCTTTCTGGTGGGGTTATATCTTTTATTGCCTCCTTGATTATGTCGTTTATTTTGCAGTAAGGTTCCATTTGTTTCACCTTTATTTACTCCTAAGAAGCTCTGCTCTTTAGGGCGGAGAAGATTTAGCTAAATTTATTGCCGCATTCAAGTCCCTATCAATTTCTAAACCACACTTTGGACAAACAAACATCCTTTCATTTTTCAGATTTTTATTGATAAAACCACATTTGCTACACTTCTTAGATGTATATTTTGGGTTAACTTTGACTACAGGAATACCATTCTCTTTTGCTTTATATTCAATTTTACTTATCAAATCATGATAAGTCCATTTCATAAACAAGTTCCTTAGGCTTCGAGACTTTCCTTTTAGTCCTTTTAGATTCTCTATTATAATAGTTGCATTCCTGTTTTTAGCAATTTCAACTATTTTCTTAGATATAACATGATTTATATATGCAGAATATCTTTTAAATTTATCGCCAATTTTTGCATAACAATTTTTGTAAACGTTAACATATCTCCTAATATCCCTCTTTTCTAACTTTGTCTTATATCCTATGATTCCATCTCCGTGTATTCTAAGTAACTCATTGCCTTTATCATCAGCAACAACTACAAGATTATATATACCCAAATCTACTCCAATGACACTTGTAGTATTTCTTTGTGGTGTGTCTATTGTAACTGATATAGAAACATAATACCAATTATCTCTTTGAAAATTGTTAACCTCCCAAGTTTGTAATTGTTCAGGTATTTTTTGAATTTTTTAGGTATGTATAACGGAATATATGTTCTTTCTTTACACAAAGGTAAAATAACTCCAAAACTGTGCAGTTTATAGTCTTTATTTTTGAAACATACCAAGTCAGTTTTGAATTTTGGTTTTATTTTTTTAGTTTTTGTTTGTTTCAAACACTGAATAGCGACGTCCATAGCTTCTATCAACACGTTAGAATACAAATTACCATATTTTTCTCGCAATTGTCTATAACCATAACTTTGGAGTTTTCTCGTTGTAATCCATCCATTGTTTACAGAAATGTCTATCCAGTCATTTACAGCATTTTTGAAATCAACAAAACTTTGTTCAATTTTCATTTGTGCATGTCTTGTTAGTGATTCTCTGACTTTCATGGTAATTGATTTCTTCATCATGGGCACCAGTCGTGATTTTTATGCCACGCCAATCCACAAAATTTATATGGCGGTTCTAATATATGTACTCTTTGAAGGCTGCCTGACCCAGCCTGATGAACATAACCTGCCCAATGACGCCTCGGCGACGAGGATGAGAGGGTGTTCCCCATGGGAACCTCCGCCCTTTAGGCGGAGAGGAGGTCAGCTTCCCAGTAATTGAAATTTAAAAAATTTAGAAGTTAAATAAAAGTTAAAAATTTTGGCTAATTATTTATCTCTCAAGTAATATCCACCAAACAATCCACAAATCAATCCAACGATCAAGTAGGATACATTTATAAATACATTTTTTACATTTACTGTGTTTATTGGTTCTACCTTTTCAAACTGTGGAGTTTCTTTATCATAATTACTATTACTGTTGTTGTAGTAACTGCTTGTTGTTATGGTTTCTGTTTCATTTATACTACTTATGTAATTTATTGCCTTTAATATGTCAATGTCCATTTGAGCATAGGATGTGGCATATTTGTAATACATAATTTTTGAGGTTGTGTCATTTAAACTTTCAGCATATTCATAATATCCCAAAGCAGACATTGGCAATATTCCATAACTTTCTGCAAGGTTTATCTTTTCCCTTGCAAGGTTCCTTAGGTAGTTGTAATCGTTCATGAACTCCAATGATGTTGTTGCTAAAACTGATGCATCAATGCTATTTGAGATTGTTAGTAAGTAATCCTTTTCATTATATGCATTTTTTGCATTATTTAGCTTTTCTTCCCCTTCATCTACAAGTGGAGATGGCATCACCATTGAAGAATACAGAACAATAGTTTCCGCATTATCAAGGTATTCTTGGGAAAGTTGCTTAAGGTTTTGTGGGTTTATAGTTTCTCCACCATTATCTGGGCTTAAATTTAACCACCATATAGCACTGTCTCCCCTGCATTTAGCATAAGCCCCATATTTTATAGCTTCAATTGGCGAATTGGCATAGTAGCTTTTCCAGGCGTCATCAAGGAGGTTCTCTCCTTCAAATATCCTATTCTTTGCTGCAATTACAAACTCTATATTGTTCTTTGTTATTTTGTGGTTGTTTATTACTTCTTTTTTATTCTCTAAGTCATTTTGAATGTTTAAGAGATACTTTTTTACGTCTTCTCCATTTAAATAGTCAATTGTGGCATCTATAGTTTCAAGTTTTATTAATGCATTGAACCCGCTACATGTTGATGCATAATATTTTCCATCCATATATTGGTTATCTGCTTTTTCTATTAGTTTTTTTGCTTCTTTTAATTCATTTTCCAAAGAACTTTGATATTCATACCCGAGATAGTTCCTATTTAATTTTTCTTCAACTGCTGTATATTTCCCTTTTGATTTTTTCAACACCTCTATTGCTAATGCTCTCATGGATTTTGTATATTTATCTTCAATAATTGGGTTTGGACTATAGGTTTTCTTTTTTAGTTTGTGATTTGTGAAGTAATAGAGGGCATCATATATACTCTCCACCTCAATAACCTTAATTCCCAATCTCTTACCAAACTCAACAGCATCGATTGTTTTATTTCCACAACTAATATATCTTTCTCCCTTTGGAATTAGGAAGTAATCACATCCACACTCTTTTGCTGCCTCTATCTTCTCTAAAATTCCACCAACAGGACCTATACTTCCATCAGGATTTATCATCCCAGTTATCATGACGTTCTTATTTAAACTCCAATTATTCAACTCGGCAATCGTTGCAATACATAAAGTTGCCCCAGCAGAAGGGCCCCCAATTATCGGTACATCCGACCTAACTATATAATAGACATTATATTCTTTCAGATTTTTTCCAGCAATGTCAAATGCTACCTTGCTTGCAATTCTTGCAGAACCTTGCATATCTAACTGGGTTAAAGGCATTGTGTCCATAAAAACATGCCCATCCCCTTTTGTGACAATAACTTCAATGTTTACAGGAACTCCTTTGTAGCCATAATTTGTTTGAGTAACTGCTGGTGCAGTGATTGATACTGCAGAACTCTGCATCATTAAAATAAGTAATATCGGTATTGAGATTATTGGCAATTTGAATGTATTTTTCATCATCTTTCCTCCTCAAATATTTTAAAAAACTTATATATAACATAAAAGTTAATATAACTTTTATCTTTTATTTTTAATTATTTTTAATTTAAATATTTTCAATTTTTTATGACTTATTATTCAATTACATTGTAAAGGTGATATTTTGAAGTTAAGGGAACAATGGGGTTCTAAGCTGGGTTTCATACTTGCAGCTGTAGGTTCAGCTATAGGCTTGGGGAATATTTGGAGATTTGGTTATATGGTTTATACAAATGGGGGAGGGGCATTTCTAATTCCATACTTTGTGGCATTGTTTTGTGTTGGAATTACCCTAATGATACTTGAACTTGCTTTAGGGCATTTAACAAAGGGTTCTGCTCCACTGGCATTTAAAAAAATATATGAAAAAAGTGAATGGGTAGGATGGCTTGCGGTTATTGGAGGGTTTGTTATAACTACTTATTACAATGTTATAATTGCTTGGTGTTTATACTATCTTATAAATATAGTGGCTTTCGGTTTACCTAATGATCCAAATAACTTCCTTCTTTAATGAAGTCCTTAGTATTTCAAGTAGTGTTGGAGAAATTGGAGGATTTGTGTGGGGGATATTAGCATCGGTCATAGCAATTTGGGCAATAAACTTTTTGATAGTAAGTTGTGGAGTTAAGAAGGGCCTTGAGAAAGCAAACAAAGTATTCATACCTCTGTTGTTTATACTTGTATTAATTTTGGTGTTTAGGGGCATAACTCTACCAGGTGGATTGGAGGGAATAAGTTGGTATTTAACACCAAATTTTGTAGTGTTAAAAAATCCTGAAATATGGATAAATGCTTTTTCACAAATATTCTTTAGTTTAAGCCTTGGATTTGGGATAATGATAGCATATGCAAGCTATCTCCCTAAAAAAAGTGATATAACAACAAGTGCATTTACAATCTCCCTATTAAATTGTGGGTTCTCATTCTTGGCAGGTTTTGCTGTATTTGGAACCCTTGGATATATGGCATACGCAACCGGAGTGCCACTAAATGAGGTTGTTTCTCAAGGTATTGCGTTAGCATTTGTAACATTTCCAAAGGCAATATCTCTATTGCCAGTAGGTAGTGTCATTATGGGGATAATATTCTTCTTTGCATTAGTTATTGCTGGTATATCTTCATCAGTTTCCCTTATTGAAGCATTGGTTTCTGCGATAATGGATAAATTTGAAGTTAGTAGGAAAAAAGCATTAACACTTGTTACGGCTTTGGGGTTACTTGGAAGTTCAATATATGCTACAAAAGCAGGTTTATATTGGCTTGATATGATAGACCACTTTGCATCAGGTTATTTATTACCAATTGCTGGGGTTTTGGAGGCTATAATAGTTGTGTGGATTTTTGGAGGAGAAAAGATAATAGATTATGTAAACAGATTGTCAGAAATAAAAATAGGGACTTGGTGGAAGTATTTTGCTGGAATTTTGGCCCCATTGGTTTTATTGACCATTATATCACTTGATGTAGTCAGTTTAATAAATGAGCCGTATGGGGGCTACTCATGGAAATATTTGGGCATTGCAATCTTAATAATCCCAATAGCGTTTATATTAGCATTTATACTTTCTAAGATACCTTGGAAAAGAAAAGTTGAGAGGTTGTAGGTGAAATCATGCCAATCTCTGCTATAATTATGTTTATAATTGGGGCTACTGTATTGTGGGGAGGTTCAATATACTTTCTTTGGAAAAGTTTGAAGCAAAATGAGAAAATGAATGAAGAAGAACAGCAATAAAAATAGCATGTTGTTTTTGTAGAATTCTGCATTTATTCATAATCTTTTTTAAATAATAACAAAATTATGTGTAAAATTCCAAAATTAGTTTATTTGTGCTTTTAATTTCGATGGATGTTGTTTATAATGCACAAACGATTTTAGCTTACACACCTATTTTATCAAGAGTTATCCCAATTATCCCACTTCCAACAACAACCCCAAATACATACTTTAATGTTAATCTGTTCCCAAAATATTTTTTCATAGGCAATAATATAGGCAATCCTAAAGTAGGGGCTGAAATTAAGAACGAAACTATCAGTCCTTTTGGAATTCCTTCAATTGCAACCGTTTTTATAATTGGTAGCATTGCATATGGGCATAGGAAGATGAATATCCTTATTATTGAAACATAGAAGTATGTGTATACGTTATTGGAGAGAACCAATAAAATTGTCTCTTTTGGAACATAAGTCATTATGAACCCAGAAATTAGGAATCCCAAAACTATTGACGGGAATAATTTTCTAAATTGCTCAATGAACGCACTAAAAAAACTATTGTTATGATTTTTGGTTTCAAATCCACAAAATATTGCCTTCTCATTGTAAAAAATAAATCCCACAAATATAGACAAAACTATAGACGCTAAAACTTGCACAATCACCATCTTATACCCTAATAATGAAATCGTCAGTAAAATTCCAATAGGGTTTATTGAAGACGCAGAGACCATAAAGGCAAAACTAACCCCCAAATTTGCACCTTTTGAGTTCATAGCACTTGCCACTGGAATACCACTTGCAGAACATAGTGGTAAAATTGCTCCAATAAAAGATGCCAAAACTATGGATTTTTTTGAACCATCTAATACATGGACAAATTTTTTTCTTAAGTCCCCTTTTAATTTTATTTTTAAATAAGTGGATAAGATAAATCCCAACATAAGATACGGCAAAGCTCTCAAAAAGAAATTTAAAGAACGCTCTAATGAAAGGTAAATATCATATATGTCAATCATAGTTTCCACACTTTGAACATTTTTCACATTTATGTTCATTTTTGTATCCATTTTTTAACTTTCTAAGTCCTTTTTTTATTAATTGGAATGTAGTTCCGTAAGGGCATAAAAACCTACACCAAAATCTTGGTATGACAATACCTAAAAGTAATCCAACCAGTATTAATGCCAATCTTGTGTAGTAGGCATTTCCAGCAGTCATGAAAGCCAGTTTTATTGATGTTATTAAACTACTTGTGTGGAGTGGAACGTAGTATCTTGGGTTTCCATTGAGTATCGCGATTATGGCAAAAACAAACACAACATACTTTAAAAAATTAAGTGACAATTTCAACTCCAATGGGATTTTAAATGTCTTTTTTGAAAGTTTTCTTCTTATTTTGTAGATAATATCGTTCAAAGTTCCATAAGGACAAACCCAAGCACAAAAATCTTTCCTAAACAAAGCAATATACCCAAGGGCAAATACAACAAACTCCCTTCTATGGTATTTGGATGGACAATCAACAACGGGACACATATCACATGCTAAAAATGGAATAACATATGGGCATCTTAAAATAACAATAGCTAATGTTGGGATGGCAACGATAAAAACACCATATTTAACAATTAATGATAAAATTCTTTTAAATTTCAAATCCACATTATCACCCCAACAAAATAGAATTAAAAAATAGAATCAAAAAGTAAGAAGATAATTATTTAGGGGCGAGGTCTTTATATTCTGGGTAGTATTTGTTTAGGATTTCTTGACCTTTTTCAGATTTTACTGGAATGAAGCCGTGTTTTGCTAAAATGCTCTGTCCTTCATCTGATAAGACAAATTCCATGTATTTGTATGCTAAATCTTTGTTCTTTGAGTTTTTCATAACCCCTACTGTGAAAAATCCATCTGCTTTGTTTAAATATTCTCTTGGAATCTCAATAATTTCAACATTTCCTTTTATTCCTTCCAATGTTGTACATCTTCTCTCAACAAGTGCAGCATCACATTCTCCATCAACAACATACTCCAACATTTTTCTGTAGCAATCAAAGTCCTTTGCACTCTTTTCATAAATTTTTTCAATTAAGTCCTTTTTTGGTTTTAATGCCCTACTTTCTGGAATTGATGATTTTGAGTTTGTATAAACTTTAACATCGTCCCTCAACAAATCCTCTAATTTAGTTATATTCTTTGGATTACCTTTTGGCGTTATTATTACCCATTCAGTAAATTGGTAGATTTTGAAATCTGGCTCAATTAAACTTTTATTTAATAGAATTTCTGCATGTTTAACTCCTCTTGGCATATAGACATCACAGTATGCACCATTTTCTATAGCCTTCCTTAAGGTTCCTGACGATGCTCCAACAAAATCTATTTTACAGTTGTATTTCTTCTCGAATACTGAGTTAAGTTCTTGAAGTGCTTCTGTTGGACCTCCACAACTATAGACCACTAAGGTTTTCTGATTTTCTGTTGCTTGGTTTGACACACATCCACATAACAATAAACTTGATACAATAACCCCCACAACTAAAAGAGAAAGCTTCCTCATAGTTTCACCTTATTAAATTTTCTAATAACCAAAATCCAAAAATTTTCAATCTTAATTTTAATTTTCCATATAAATAATTTGCTATTTATGAATTTTAATGACCATTTGGTTATTAAAAACTATAATGAGATGAAAAAAGAGATTTTTTATAAAAAAGTTAAATAAAAAAAGAATTTTAGTTATTCAATCTCAATTCCATAGAGATTTTCAATATTCTCCTTATGAATTTTGAAACATCCTTCTTCGTCCAATAAACCCATTTCAATGAGTTTTCTTGTCCTTCTTGGAACTGTTTTAATGCCCAAAACCACACCCGGTCTTTTTAAATCATCTATATAGTCAGTTTCCATAACAAACCTAAGAGATTTTTTTACTGCACTTTCAACGGGTTTTGAAGCAATTATTGATGGGAAAATACCGTATTTCTCCCCTTCTAAAACCATATCCCCACAGTGGTGCTTTATAACTTTTTCTGGGTTTAGTCCAACGTCCTTTGCCATTTCAGAGAGCTCCTTAAATTGCTCTTCTGTTGCAGATTCGGCATGAATTTGGATAGCACAATTTAAATCCTCCGCTAATTCCATTGCATATCTTAGGATTTCATTGGAAACTCTCCAAACATCCTCACTAACTTCATAATGTGGTCTCCCAACTTCACCAATACCCACGATAAAATCATTCTCCTCAACAAGTTTTTTTGCGTAGTTTAGGGCATTAATCATTTTTTCTTTTGCTTCTTCTAAGGAAATTCCCCTTTTTAGCATAACGGTTAGCTCTGCCGGATGGACGCCAACTAAACCAAATGCCTTAACATTGGTGTTTTTGTTTATTCTTTCTATGTCTTTAACCAAGATATCCATGGATTTCGTTAAATCCCCATCAAATGTGGGTTTGTTTAAAACAATCATCACTTTTCCTCCAGCGTTGTGGAAGATTTTTGCTACCTTCTCTGCTCCGTAACCATTCTCATTATCTACATGGATGTGGTTGTCTGTTATGGGTAGATTTTTGAGAATGTCCATAGTATCTCCAAAAAACTTTTTTGCATATACTATTTTTGAAATCATTAAAAAAGTTCTCTGGCAAAAATATAGTTTCGGACAAAAATATTTTAAATGTGATCCCTAAGGGCTGATTTTAACTATAATTCTTGAGATTATAGCTAAACTTACATGATATATCATTAGTATTAATATCACTACTATCGTATCTAAAATAGACAAAGTAAATGATTTTGGGTTAATACCCGCACTTATAAAAATACTATTGCTGTATTCTACCCCTACAAGTGCAAAGATAATAGGAATTACAAATTTATATATAACTTCAAAATTTTTTAATTTTATTTCCTCTTTTTTTAGACGCTTCATTAGAGAAGAATATAATTTAACACTTAATAATATTGAAAATGAAATTATAATTATTGTAATTATAACATTCATATTTTCACTTTTCAATCTACGTATCCTGAATTATCTTTGTATTATTCATTATACTTATAGCCCGTTTCCATCCCCCTATGGCTCTAATTGAAACTTTTAAAAAAAGTTTCATCAAAATGGGATGCACTACCTCGCTTCGCTCGGTAGTGCCTCTATTAAAAAATAAAATTTCCATCCTAAGGGCTGATTTTAATCTTTTTTTATTTTTATTATTGATAAAAGAAGCGTTTCCATCCCCCTAAGGGTCTGATTTTAACAAATTATAAAATAGTCCCTCTTCAGGCAGTATATTGGGATTTCCATCCCCCTAAGGGTCTGATTTTAACGGGGGTTGGTGGATAGCGAGGGCGTAAATAAGATTATATTTCCATCCCCCTAAGGGTCTGATTTTAACATATACTCACATGATAGAGTATTTAACGAGTGATAATTATGCATTTCCATCCCCCTAAGGGTCTGATTTTAACAAGTCAATACTTTCCACAGTTTCTTCAACTCTATCTGGATTTCCATCCCCCTAAGGGTCTGATTTTAACTTTATCCGAAAATGATGATGGAACATGGAGTTTAAATTTCCATCCCCCTAAGGGTCTGATTTTAACAGGACAATATTTTGCTCCTTTTCCTATATAAAGTTTTCTATTTGCTTGAGGTTGTCGAAAAATTATTTCATCAATGAATTTAAATATTACTCTCTAATACTAATAACTCTCATTAGTGTTAAAATATTATGAACGATTGCTACTGCTAAAGTAGCTCTACATCTACTTTCAGGTAGTTTTTCATTTAGAGTTAATCTAAATTTAGTTTTTAGCCCTCCAAATATCGCTTCTATTACCCCTCTAATTTTATACAGTTTCTTATCAAACAATTTTTTAACTTTCTTTCTGATTTTAGAAATACCGTAATCCCATTTAAACTCTTTTGTTTTAACTATTGGAATGAGGTCTATAGATAACAACTCTCTAAGTAAATCTTCATCATCGTAACCACCATCCAACAATATTATCGCACCTTTCACAAAATCTAAAGATTTTATCATTTTTAGTAAGTTTTTACTGTCTGAACTATATCCATTATCCCATTTTACCATAACAATCGAAATTAATCCATAATCTTTATAATAGCAAGCTAATACGTGCATTTTGTCAAAAACCCGATACTTTACCTTTTTTATTTCATTATTCACAACTCTGATTCTTTCACAATACACTCTTAATAAATGGACTCCAGTGGAATCAGCTATGTAAATTATAACCGATGATTTTAACGAATTAGCAATAATTAAGTGTAATCCAACGATTATTTTAGTTAAATCGCTTATTTTAATCCTCTGAAAAGCTTTTCCGTATGTGGAGCTATCTATATGCTTTTTATGTAAATAATCGGAAAGAGTTTCTAAATCTCTTAAACTAATTCTAAAAATGTGTTTTATTATTAGAGTAGCTATATATTCATTGTAACTTATAGCTAAAGGCCTTCCTACTTTGCGTTTTTCTTTATATGGAAGTAAAATATTTATAATAAATGAAACAAAATCATAAGTGTACTTAATATTGAATATCTTAAACCTCTTATCGTAGGCTTTCCAGTATCCTTTTCTTTTGGTTTTTCTGCCGCTCATAATTATTATTACTATTATTTATAGTATTCGTATTTTTCGACAACCTCTATTTGCTTCTTTTTAAAGCATTGATTTTCAAAGGGGTATTAACAGTGTTCATTTATATACCTCTGCACTTCTCTAAAAATCGTTTAAATTCGAAATAATTTTTTAAAATCGATTTAAATCGTTAAATAAACTCTATCAATCGGGGAAAATTTGAAATATGATCTATTAGGTTTTTAAATCAAAAAATCTCAATAAATCCTTAAATTTAAATATGCAAATCTTTCAAAATAAAGAGACCTTCGAAATTTGATAAAAATCCTTAAAATTAAAAAATAACCCCTAAAAATCCTTAAAATCAAAAAATAAAAATTTTTAGCGAGGGAAGGGTATAAATACCTTAATCTCCTCTATACTGTAACATCTCTCCTTCACTCAATTTTGATATATCAATGCCTCTCATTGGTTCTCCAAGGTTCTTACTGATTTCTGCAATAACATCTGGTTTGTCGTAGTTATAAACTGCCTCAACAATTGCTCTTGCTCTCTCTTCTGGGTTTTCTGATTTGAAGATTCCTGAACCAACAAATACACCATCAGCACCAAGTTGCATCATTAAAGCAGCGTCAGCAGGTGTTGCAATTCCACCAGCAGCAAAGTTAACAACAGGCAATCTTCTTAATTTTGCAACCTCATAAACTAATTCAACTGGAACTTTAAGTTCATTTCTTGCCATGTATAATAACTCTCTGTCCAATCCCATCTCATAGTATCCAACAACTCTTGCAATTCCTTCATTAACTGCTCTCATATGCCTTACTGCCTCAACAACGTTTCCAGTTCCTGCTTCTCCTTTTGTTCTAATCATTGCTGCTCCTTCTTCTATTCTTCTCAATGCCTCTCCAAGATTTCTTGCTCCACAAACAAATGGAACTTTGAATTTTGTTTTATCGATGTGGTGTTGCTCATCTGCAGGGGTTAAGACCTCACTCTCGTCAATCATATCTACTCCAATTGCCTCTAAGATTTGTGCCTCAACAAAATGCCCTATCCTTACTTTTGCCATAACAGGGATTGAGACAGCGTCTTTTATCTCTAAAATTAATGCAGGGTCTGACATTCTTGCTACTCCACCCTGAGCTCTTATATCTGCTGGGACTCTTTCCAAAGCCATAACTGCAACTGCACCAGCATCCTCTGCAATTTGTGCTTGCTCTACATTTGTAACGTCCATAACTACTCCATGTTTAACCATCTTAGCAAATCCCTTCTTTAACAAATCGGTTCCTACCTTTTTCATAATAACCCTCCATGATTGTTATTTTTGTATAAATATAGTTGTGTGCGAAATATATACGGCAAAACCTTCGGTTTTGCCATTAATCTATACGGCAAAACCCTTTGGGTTTTGCCATTAATTTTTTAAGTGGTCATTATTCCCTTTTAAATTTTTAAAATTAAGTGTTTAATACCATAAATCTTATTGAAATTATGTCCAACTTCTAACGCACACAACTATAAATATTATTGCGGTATATAAATTATTACTCAAATTCTAAATATTTTTGATATTTTTGTCATTTATATATTATATTGTTTAATAATCTTTCCACCCTTCCTCTCCAACAAGTGGTACAAATGAAACTTCTCCAAAATCCTTTTCAATAATTTTCCCATCTTTTTTCTCAATTAGAATGAGGTGTTGCACATATCTCCCAACTGGTATTAGTAATTTCCCCCCATCTTTAAGTTGCTCTATTAAAGGCCTTGGCACCTTAGGCCCAGCAGCAGTTACATAAATTCTATCATAAGGAGCAAGGGGCTCATATCCCAATGTTCCATCCCCACATATCACAATTACATTATCATAGCCTAATCTTCTTAATGTTTTCTCTGCTCTTTTAGCTAACTCTGGAAATCTCTCAACTGTAACAACCAATCCATCTTTTCCAACCAATTCTGCCGTAACTGCTGCATGATATCCGCATCCAGTTCCAACCTCAAGAACTTTCTGCCCCTCCTTCAAATCAAGAATATCACACATCATCGCAACCATGTGGATTGCTGAAATGGTCTGCCCAAAGCCAATTTCAAGAGGACTATCGATATAGGCATATTCCTTCAAATCTTCTGGAACAAATTCATGTCTTGGAACTTTTAATAAAGCTTCAGCAACTTTTTTATTTTTGATATATCCTTCATACATAAGTCTTTCTACAATAGGTTTCATTTTTTCAATCATAAAAATCTCCCACATACTTTTTGAAAATTAAAAAATTTAAGGGTATTAAAATATATATTGTTGATTATACTTAAAACTATAGTTGTCGTAGAATTTTGTCACTTATTTAGGTATAATAATAATCATGAAGTGGTTAAATTTTCAAAATTTCAAATTATTATTCTTCCTTAAAAAATGGTGTAAATGACCTATATTAGAATATTGCTGGTGGTTTTATGGATTTAGAAAAAAAGAAAAAAAATTTTGCTAAATCTTTTTTGACAGAAATGCAAATAAAGGTCTTAGAGTTGAGGAGGAAGGGCTTAACACAGGAAGAAATTGCAAAAATGTTGGGGACAAGTAGGGCAAATATAAGCATGATTGAGAAGAGAGCAAAAGAGAATGTTGAAAAGGCAAAAAACACATTAAGAATATACAATCAAATTTTTGCCCCCTTGGTAATTAATATTGAAAAAGATACTGACGTCCTAAAAATCCCAGAGATTGTTTTTAAAAAGGCAGATGAAAAAGGCATACATGTAAAATATAGTACCTTAGATATATTAGAATTCATTAGAAAAAATGCAAAGAATTATGTGGAAAAGAGAGTTGTTAAGGAATCCTTCAAAATATATGTCCTTGAAAACGGAGAATTAGATATAGGTTAATTTAACAAATTAAATTTAACAAATAACTAAAAATAACTAAATAAAATTAAAGACTTCAAAAACACAATAAAGAAGGCAGTGATATCTATGAAAATAGTTCAGGAAATTCCTGAAAGGGACATAATAAAAGTAATGCCAGAGAATTTAGATGATTTGTGGTATCTTTCAACAATAATAGAAAGAGGAGACAACGTATATGCAGTAACAGAAAGAAGAGTGCAAGATAAGGGAGATAAACTAAGGGCAGATAGAGGGGTTAAGAGGAGGATGTTTTTAGGGGTTAGGTGTGAAAAAGTTGAATTTCATGAAGATACCAACAGATTAAGAATTTTTGGGACAATTATTCATGGTCCTGATGATGTACCACTTGGCTCTCACCATACCATTGAGGTTGAGCCATTTACTGAAGTTTCTATTCAAAAAAGATGGAAGAAATGGCATCTTGAGAGATTAAAAGAGGCAGTGGAATCTTCTCAAAAACCAAAAATTGTTGCCGTTGTTATGGATGATTCTGAGGCGGATATTTATTTAATAAGGGAGTTTGGAGTTAAAGAAGTAGCAAGTATAAAATCCGATGTTTCAAAGAAATTGGATTACAAGGCAAATGAGCAAGTGAGGGCAGAATATTACCATGAAATTGCAAAAACACTTTTAAATTATGATACCGATAAAATTTTAGTTGCAGGGCCAGGATTTGGGAAGAATAATTTCCAAAAATTTGCTTCAGAAAAATACAAAGACTTGGCAAAAAAGATTGTTGTTGAAAATACATGCACAACTGGAAGAACTGGATTAAATGAGATTTTAAAGAGCGGAATTATAAACAAAATTTATGGAGAAGCGAGATTGAGTAAAGAGGCACAATATGTAAATAAACTTTTGGAAGAGATAGCAAAGAATGGATTGGCTGCCTATGGGATAGATGAAGTGAAAAAAGCTCTAAACTATTCAGCAATAGAAACATTATTGGTAACTGATGAAATGTTGAGAAAAAGACACATTGAAGAGATTATGAATCTTACTGAAAGCATTGGTGGAAAAGTAATTGTTATCTCAACAACCCATGATGCTGGAAAGCAGTTAAAGGCATTGGGAGGTATTGCAGCGTTGCTGAGGTTTCCAATTGAATAAAATTGGGTGATTACATGGATAATCTTATAGTGGCGAGAATGCAGAAATTCACAATTGAGGACTTGATGAGATGTATTTTGGGCTTGCAGGAGATTGAAATTAGGATTTATTTTGAACTTTTAGATATGAAGGAAGCAACAGTAATGGAAATTGCCGAAAAAATAGATAGGGATAGGACAACAGTTCAAAAAGCATTGAGGAGTTTAATGAATTGTGGGTTAGTTGAGAGGGAAAAGGTAACAGAAAAAAGCGGGTTTAAATACATTTACAGACCTATTGAATTTAAAGAAGTGAAGGTAAAAATGGAGGAACTTTTAGATGAGTGGTATTTAAGTGTTAAGGAATGGCTAAAAAAATACTAAACTACAATTTGGAAATATTGGTAAATAACGTATACGAACTTTTTTATTTCTTCGGTGGTGTATTTGTTATTCTCGCTAATCGTACCTACTAAATAAAGTTTGTGTATTGGAATTATGAACATCTTTTCTTGTTCTAAAAATAATGGCTTGTCTAATTTTCTTATTCTATCTTTATTATAATCCATTTGTTCCATCACAAAAGAAAATTTATCATAATCCATAACAAAAAGTGCATTAAGTTCATTATCAAAAAACATCAAGTTTGAATTTATAATTTCTGCTGTTGGAAGCACGAAATATTCCAAAAACTTTAAAATATATTCTTCGTCTTCTTCGCTAAGTTCTTTTTTTGATAAGCAAGCAGAGAGTTTTTTAAAGTCAATATCATACTTTATCATATTCTTAACAAGTTCTAAAACTACCTTTATCTCATTCTCACTTAAACTTCTTATTTCATCTTTTGCAAGATTTAGAAGCTTATCCTTGTCAACACTTATAACCTCAGAAACAGATGCTAATTTTTTGAGGGAATACTCCTCCTCTCCCTCTTTGAAGCATCCACATATTCCAGTATAACCTACAATCTCCCCGTTATTTTTTATAGGGTATAGAACTTTTAAAAGTCCAGCATCACAGTAATCAATAATAATAGGTCCCTTTTCGTCATCCGGATATGCAATAGGGGTAATCTTAGACAATTCCTTTTCAATAATACTCTTTTTTACCGTATTATTTTTTAATTTTGCTGAATTTAAAACTCTCTTGTGGCTGTTCTGGCAAATATTTCTTCCAATTTCATGGGTTTTTATCATCTTGCATATTTCATTTCCAAAATAAAATGGCTGTATAACCTTCCCATTTTTATCAAATGTGGCTACATTTGCTTTTAATAATTCACTTATTGGCTTCAATACTAAGATATTAATTTTCTGAATCTTTTCTAACTCCATAATCCCCCTAAAATATCCTTATATACAAAAATAAATATGCGTTACATATTAAAATACTTTTCGGGAAGAATTTAGGAATGAAAAAAATAGAAAACGCTCATGTTCATCCATGATTACCTATATAAACAATGATTGCCATAAATAGTTTTATGAGCGCTAAAATATATGGGTTATTCATACCGGGGGATAAGGAGTGTATTGAAGTTATAAGGCAGATTAGATGGAGTAGGGGCTATGTTTGTCCATACTGCAATTCGAGAGATGTTATTTTAAAGGGTAAAGAGAGAAATAAACCATACATTCAGAGATACAGATGCAACTCGTGCAGGAGACACTTCAACGATTTAACTGGAACGATATTCGCCAAAAAGCAGATGTCTCTGGGAGAGATGTTCTACATCATCAAAAACCTGAAAAATTCATCCATTAAACAGATATCCGAAGAGCTGGAGAGGGATTACAGAACCGTCTACTATTTCGCGGAGGAAGTTATGGAGTTATCTGAAAAAGACAATATTTTAAAAAAATTGCTGGAAATGTGATATAAATAGACGAATTCTATGTTAACGCTGGAGATAAAGGAATTAAAAAAGAAAACAGACGAAGAAGAGGTTTAAAAAGGAGAGGCAGGGGAACATACAGAACTGAGAGACCTCCAATAATAACACTGTACAGCAGAATGGAGAAAAGGGTCTTCACCTCAGTGGAAGTTAGTTTAAGCAAAGTTAGAATATGGGAAATGATTGATGGGGTGAATTCAGACGATTTAATCGTTAATACGGACGAATACACCATCTATGAAAATTTAAGCTCGCATCCGAAAGTATCTGTGCATTTAACAGTCAATCACGCGTCGAAAGAATATTCTAACGGGTTCTCTCACATTAATAACTGCGAATGCTTCCATTCGATAATCAAACCCTATTTAAGAAAACACAGAGGAATTTCCAGGAAAAATCTCCACATATACGTAAGCTTCTACACATTCATTTATAACTACAAATCAAACTGGTTTATCAAATTGCTGATAATTATGTTAGGTAATGGTGGTTGAAGATGAGCGATAGAAAATATAGAAAATTAAGTTTATTTTTTCATCAATTCTTCAACTTCCTCCAGAAACTTGCCTTGACCAATTCTCTTCATAACAGCGGCTAATCTTTCTCTTTGTGGTTTCTTAGCGTATTTATCATAGACAACTAATACCTTATCTATGAAGTTGATTATCTCATCAACACTCATCAACCTCATGCTAATTCCTTCAACAACTTCCCTTCCTGTTTTACCTCCAACATAAACCATAAAGCCTTCTTCTTTAACATCTCTTGCCTCATTTGGACATGCTTTAATACACTTACCGCATCCAATACATACGTTGTAGTTGGTATAGGATGTTTCTCCCCTTATATCAATTGCCTCAACCTTACAGACCTCTGCACACCTTCCACAGCCGTTACATTTTTCTTCATTAACAACTGGGAATTTAACCCCTGCTATACCAATGTCGTGGATTTGTGGTCTTACACATTTGTTTGGACATCCGCTAATTGCAATTTTGAATTTGTATGGGGCAGGTCTTTCTTTGAAGTTATCTTCAATTATTTTACACAATTCCAGCGTATTTATCAATCCACTACTACAGTTTCCAGCTCCAGGACATGCCAATGTTGCCCTAACTAATGGTCCTTCTGAACCTGTTATAAGACCTTTTTCCATAAGTTCTAAAACAATATCTTCAGCATCAAATCCACTTATGCCGTGGAGCTCATAAGCTCCCCTATTTGTTAATTTTATCTTAGCGTTGTATTTTTCTGCAATGCTTAATATTTCTTTTATCTCTTCAACAGTGTACCATCCAGCAGGTTTTGCTCTAATTCTTATGAAGTAAGTTCCATCTGCTCTCTTACCAATTCCACCATAATCGGCTGTCCAGTAGAATGATACTTTCTCATTGTTTTCTTTTCTTCTTTCAATTTCTTTCTTGAATCTCTTTAACTTCATCTGTTTTAATTTCTCAATTGCTCCTAAATCAACACCTTCTTTTAATTCTACAGCATTCTTAATCTCTTCCCCTTTCTCAGTTCTTATTATGACTGTTGAGTAACCATCTGGACTTCCAACACACCCAACTGAAACATCAGCCATCTCTGCATCAAAATCCCTACACATTTTACATCCTGAACAGATTTCAAACTCTTTTAAGTCAATTTCTTTCTTCTCTCCATTTATATAAACGAGAAGTTTTCCTTTTTTAATGTCGAATTTTTCAACTTTTTCAATGTCTATTCCATGCTTTGCAAGAACTTCCTTCATATTGTCATAATCAAACTTCTCAGTACAGAATAAACCAATTAAGTATTCAATTTTTGGTAATTTGACTGGTTTTCCATTTTTGCCGAGTTCTCCATCATGTTTTGCTAAGTATGGGAAGTATTGCAACTTCCTTAATCCATTAATTTGGCATGGTAATCCAACGACTGCAACTTTCTCTAATCCCATTTCTCCAGCTTTTCTTAATGCATCAAGTGTTGATACAGCATATTTTGATTTTGCGGTTTTTAATAAATCCTCCGCATTTTGGACAACTAATGAGACAGGTTTCCAGCACTCATCCCCAACAACTATAGCCCCATCAATTTTTCCGTTTTCTAAGAGGTATTTTAAAAATGTTGTTACAACTCCTCCATCTTGCCCTTCAATGTCTCCTTTTCCATAGTAGTATTCTTCCTTGAACTTCTCTCTTATTTTTATTTGGTATTTTCCTGATGAGACCCTTGGACAAACGTCATAACACATCCCATGACCTTTTCTTAAACACTCCTCTATTAATTTTGGTTTATCTTCAAAAGTTAATATACCATTAGGACATACTATTGTACATGTACCGCATTTAGCACATATCCCACTATCAACAATTTCATTTAATTTCCACTCGTACATTTGCATCACCTACATGTGTGAATAATTTCTTCACACTTTATTTTTTAACTAAGGTATATATAAAACTTACTAATGTGTGCATGAATTACGCACACATGTCTATATCATAATTCATTTGTATATTTTTATATGTACTCCTTTATATATTTGGTGATATTATGTTCTGCAACCAAAATTACAAGTTTGGAGTTATTCCAAAAAAGGATGGATACATGATAAGGTTGGCATTAAAGCCAGGTTACATAACCTCTGAACAATTAGATGCGATAAGTTATATTGCAAAAAATTTTGGAGAGAATAAGGTTCATATCACAACAAGGCAAGGTATTGAGTTAAAGATAAAACACGAACACTTAGAAGAGGCAGAGAAGATATTGAATGAAGTTGGAATTAAGTTGGGTTCAACTGGTAGAAGGATTAGGCAGATAGTTGCATGCATTGGAACTGAATGCCCAAATTCTATTGGGGACTCGATAAAATTGGCAAGGATGATTCATGATGAGTTTGAGGGTATTTGGGTTCCAAAAAAGTTAAAGATAAATGTCAGTGGATGCCCAAATAACTGCACTCATCACCAATTTTGCGATATTGGGATATGTTTTAGATACATTTTAAAAATTGATAAAAAAGAATGCACTGATTGTGGAAAATGCAGAGGTTTTTGTGAGATAGATGCAATAGATTGGAAAAATAAGGTTATAAAAGAAAATTGCATAGGAATGGGGGAATGTCTCAAACTCTGCAATGCTATAAAGGTTGAAGATAGGGTTATATCCATATTTATTGGAGGGAAGGGGGGAAAATTTCCAAAAAAAGGAAAATGGCTGGTGGATGTTAAAACTGAGGATGAGGTTATAGAAGTTATTGATGGAATTATTGAACTATACACAAAATTTGGAAAAGGTAGAATTTGTGATTTTGTTGAACATGTTGGGATTGAAAACGTTAAAAAAAGTTTAAAAGAAAAAGGTTTTATTTAATTTCCTCTTTCCATTTTCTTCTTAGCGAGTTTTTTGATTGCATCAATATTTACTTCGCAATCAACTTTCTCTAAGTAACCATTGAGTATTGCTCTCTCAACGAAACCTTTACCCCATTCATTCCTTACTATTAATGTTGTTACTCCTTCTGGAGTTCCTACATTACCCGCGGAGATATCAGATACCAATGCGGTAAAGTCCCTACATACACTACATCCTTTTCTAACACAGTATTCGATTTCTTTCAACGGAATTTCTTTTGTCTCACCATTTAATAAATCAATTGCTAACTTCCCTTTTTTAATTTCCATCTTTTTTATTTCCCATGGGTTTATTCCCATTTCTTTAATTTTAGCCATTAATTCACTATATTTGAATGTTTCAGTACAGAACAATCCTATCTTTAACCTAATAGCCTTTTTGAATGGTCTTAATAAATCATTATCTGATGCTAAGATTTGGAAAACTGCATTTATAACACAAGGGGTCCCAACAATTGCCAACTTTTCCAATTTTCTGACCATAACTGCCTCTTTTAGTGCCTCCAATATTGGGACGTTCCAGTTGTATCTACTACCAGCTGCTTTTATCAACTCTTCTTTTGTTGTTGCAAGGACTGATTTTGGTTCCATTGTCCACTTATCTTCACTTACAACAATAGCTCCATCAATTAAGCCCTCATCAAGAGCATTGCACAATATTGCTGTAACAGCTCCACCACTTTGGGCATATTTTATATCCATTTTTGATTTTGCTCCAAATATCTCAATATATTTCCCAATCTCCTCAATTGGAATTTCCAATTTTTCCTCTGTTCTTGGGCAAGCGTCATAACATGCCCCACAAGGAACATTATATAAGGTTACCTTACAAAATTCAGCAGATGCTGGACATTCAGTTTCTGCAGCAGGATCTATTGTGCATGCACATAACTCACATTTAAACTTAACTGGACTCTGCTGTTTGAAGTATATGTTTTCTACTGGACAAACTGCAACACAAGCTCCACATCCAGAGCATATATTTTTGTCCCAAACCTCTTCCTTTAATTTCAAATATGATTTCATTATTTTCACCTTTAGTCTATGTTTTTTCATGAAATTTTGAAAAGTTAAACAAAATTGTTAAATTTATGATTTGGTTTTTATCTAAAAAGGTAGAGATATTCCACTTAGTACCTATCTATTCAAATTAAATTAAGGGGTGTATTATGAATTTTAAAAAGTTATCCAGATAGTGAGATATCCATCCACAATTTACATCAAGTCAGGTGTGTAGAGTTTTCCAAATGGTCTCTTTGATATTGGGGCGATTTTTGTGTATTTTGAGTTTATTAACTTCTCTTTTATTTCATCACTTAAACCAAATTCTTTACAAAACTCTTCAATGTATGGTTTTATCTTTTCTCTATCTTCTTCAGTAAATTCCTTAATATCTGCTGCAACACCTAACTGGAACCTATCGACATCTCCTCTAATGTAAATACTTCCTCCGTGAATTCCAGTTCCTATAAATCTTCCTTTTATTTTTCCTAAATCGTTACCTTCCCTATCAATGTTCAAGACAATTATAATTCCTCCAGCCATGTATTCTCCTAAGAAATCCTTTGCGGTTCCTCCTATAACCAAAACAGGGACTTTATCTTTATATTCCTTCATGTGGATTCCACTTCTATATCCAACGTTGTCTCTAACAAATATTTTTCCTCCTCTCATTGAGTGCCCTGTAACATCTCCACCACTACCGTGAATAACAATAACACCATCATCCAACGTGTTTCCAGGAGCATGGTCGGTGTTTCCATAAACTATAATCTTTGGCCCATTCATAAACATTCCCAAATCTCCACCTGGAACTCCGTAAATTTCAATGGTTAAGTTCTTTTTTTGAATTCCATTACCTATAAACCTCTGCCCCAACACATTTTTTAGCACTATCTTTTCCAAATCTGGATTTTCTCTTAATGCCTCATGTATTTTTTCATTTAGTTCCCTATAGTCCATACCTTTAGCATCTATGGTAATTTCTTTCATCATTTCACCACACCATGGCTTTAAAAGAAGTTTTTGAAAAGTTAAACAGGAATTGGCCTCTGCAGCTCTTCACTTCGTTCCGATTCAGTAAAAGGAAATCTTGCCTCGTAGATCAATATCAAGAGGATAAAGGGATGTTTGTTAAAAACATATACGGCAAAACCCTTTGGGTTTTGCCATTAATAGTCAATTACATACCTGCATGTTTTATTCCAAGTGCTTTCAATTCAACTTCATTCAATCCTACTCCTCTCAACCTATCTCTGTTTCCTCTTAAGCTTTCAATTGCGTTAATTCCTGCTGCTCCAAGTAACTCTTTAATTTCATGCGTCCATGCTTTGATTAAGTTTGCAACTCTCTGTGCAGCAGTTTCTACATCCAACCTTTGGACTAATTCAGGTTTCTGTGTTGCAATACCCCATGAACATAAACCAGTGTAGCATCTTCCACAAACTCTACATCCCATTGCAACCATTGCTGCAGTTCCAATATAGACCGCATCTGCCCCTAATGCAATTGCCTTAAACACATCAGCAGAGTTCCTAATACCACCACTTGCTATAATGCTTATTTCATTTCTCAATCCTTCTTCTCTCAACCTTTCATCAACTGCGGCAATTGCCATTTCAATTGGAATTCCTACGTTGTCTCTGAATACCTTTGGTGCTGCCCCAGTTCCTCCTTTAAATCCATCAATAACGACAGCATCAGCATCAGATGTTGCAATACCAGCAGCGATAGCAGCTACGTTATGGACAGCAGCAATCTTAACAAATACTGGCTTCTTCCATCTTGTTGCTTCCTTTAAACTTCTAACTAATTGAGCTAAGTCTTCAATTGAATATATGTCATGGTGTGGGGCTGGAGATATTGCATCACTACCCTCTGGAATCATCCTTGTCATTGAAACCTCTGCTGAAACTTTTTCTCCTGGTAAGTGTCCACCAATACCTGGCTTTGCCCCTTGCCCTATTTTTATCTCAATTGCTGCCCCTCTCATTAAGTAGTCCTCATTAACTCCAAACCTACCACTTGCAACCTGGGTTATTATGTGGTCTGCATATGGATAGAGTTCTCTATGCAATCCACCTTCTCCAGAACCCATGTAAGTTCCACATTCTTTGACAGCCTTTGCCATTGCCTTGTGTGCATTTAAGGACAAAGCACCAAATGACATGTGGGCAATCATTATAGGCGTATCTAATTTTAAGTTAGGAGCAATTTTTGTTTTTAATTTTGCTTTTTTAATTTTCTTACCATCTATCTCTTCTTCAACAAATTCAAACTCTAATTGTTTTGGTTTTTTTCCAATGTAAGTTCTCAACTCCATTGGTTCTCTCAATGGGTCGATGGATGGGTTTGTAACTTGACATGCATCTAAGACAATTTTGTCAAAGTATGTTGGGAAGTCCTTTGCGTTACCCATACCGCTAAGTAAAATACATCCGGTTTTTGCTTGGTTGTAAATATCTTCTCTTGCCTCTTCAGTCCATAATGGGTGTGGTCTGTATGATACTGGTTGGTGAATAATCTTTATAGCATCCCTTGGACACATTGAAACACATCTGTGGCATGCACCGCATCTGTTTGAGTATGCAACTATTCTGTTCCCATGTCTTCTCAAAACTCCCCATGAACACTCTATTGTACACCTCTCACAGAGCATACATCTTTCATGGTCAATCTCTACCTTGAATTTTGGTGGCACTGTTGATGGTATCATGTTTCCACTCCATTTAATTTTGTTTTAAATTTTTTGTTTTAATTTACTTTTAATTTACTTTAAAAAAGCAGTTTTGAACGATAGGGATGAAAATTTATTTGTTTACTCTTGCAATGACCATTTTTCCAGCGTCTGGCATCCAAACTCTGTCTAAATCTGGACAAATTGCTCTAATTGCTGCTTCTTCACTTGAAACAAAGAACAAGTCATCTTTCTCAGCAGCTACTAAAGGTCTCAATTTAATCCTGTCAGTTAAGCCAAACATGGCGTTTCCTTTTTCAATATCTCCATTCATAAAGAGCATACCTTCGTGTGTCCCAACGATGATTGCAAACGGCCCATTTAACATTGCACTTCCATAGGTCATCCTTATTGCTTCATGTATCTTTCTTTCTTCCTCTGGCATTCTATCAATTTCATCCCAGAACCTTGGTGCTAATGCTGTTGCAGCATATTCTATTGGTAATTTGTGTTTTCTAACGAGTAAGTCAAGCAAATAAGCAACAACCTCAGTGTCAGTGAATAACCTACACTTGTATCCAAAGGACTCAACGTATCTCTTGTTTGTTCCGTAACTTGTTATCTCTCCATTGTGCACAACACTCCAGTTTAATAGGTTGAATGGGTGTGCTCCACCCCACCAACCTCTTGTGTTTGTCGGGTATCTTGCATGAGAAATCCACATCCATCCTTTGTATTTGTCTATTTTGAAATACTCTGCGACTTCATGAGGCCAAGCTGCTGCTTTAAATACTCCAAGGTTTTTACCGCTTGAAAATACAAATGCTCCATCAATTTTGTCGTTAATTTCCATTACCAATTCAACCATCTTGTCTTCTTCAAATGGCTTGTATTTTTCATCAAATTCATAGAAGAATCTCCATGAAACATATTCTTTCTCAAGGACACCCTCTTCTACTGGAATTTCCTCATCTTTAACAACATACCCATATTTTTCAAGTGTGTATCTTACGTTTTCTCTAATTTTATCATAATCTTTACTACTATCAAGGAAAACGTGTATTGCATATTTATCAGCATACTTTGGATAAATTCCATAACCAACGTATCCGGCACCTTTACCATTTCCTCTCTCTCTTAAACAGTTTAATGCTGTTGCTATTTTCTCTCCACCGATGAGTTTTTGATCCCTACTGATAAAACCGATAATCCCGCACATAATCTTCCTCCCTATAAAATTTGGAATAACTTATTATGAAAAAAGTTATTTATATAATTTTATGATTGTAGATATTTAGGTTAGATAATTAAATAAAAACCGATTACTTTGTTTTCTTTATCTTTTTCTTTATTCTCTATCTTCTATTTCAACGATGCCTACTCTAAACAAAGGAACTACTGGAATTCCTTCTATTTCATTTATTCCACTTTTGTCTATCATCACAACAACCATTTTAGGGTTTGCAATTTCTCTTAAATATTTTATTGCTTCTTTTATTGTGCTACCAGTAGTCATGACGTCATCTATAATAACAATGTTTTTATGCTCAATATTTGAGAAGTTGTGGCTTATAATACCAGTAATCTTTTTTCCTTCATCGTGAACATGTTTTTTAGGAATGTAGATTGATAATTCTTTGTCCATTTCATCAGAAATCATTGTTGCGAGAGGAACGCCACTTGTAGCAATTCCAACGACAGCATCAAACTCAACGTTTTTTAGAATATCGCACATAATTGATGCTATATATCTTAACCTTTTTGATGAATTTCCTACAGTATTCCACTCAACGAATATATCCAATTTTTTCCTTTTTTCTGTAGTTTCTTTAACCTCTTCCTCTTTCAACAATTTTTCAGCATTCAAAACCAAATAAAGTGCGGTATCCATAGATACATTTAGTTCATCTGCAATTTCACCAATTGTTAAACCTTTATCTTTTAATTTTATCACTTTTTTAATAAGTTCTTTTTTCATAATACCCCTCTTTTCTGAAAAAATTAATACACATCCACGACGATCAGCACATACTTATTACTATAAGTTATTTGCGAATTTTTGTTATAATATTTAGAAATAATAAAATTTCCGAAAGGACAATGAATTAAGGTTAAAATTTCAAATAAAGCATAATTTATTCTTTTTAATTTCTTGATGATAGTAACATATAACGCAAACAACTATACTTGAAAGCCTTTAATATATTACCACTGCCCATATTTTAATTTTATTATTTTGGTTTCCTAAGTTGGCATTAGAGCATCCCTAAAAGTTTGTGTATTTGAGGAGTGCACATAACATCAACATGCTTTCCGCATGCAGACATGATATCAAATATCTTTTTTTGGGTTGGCATTCTTCTAACCTTTCCATAAGGTGTTACTGGCTGAATGCATAACATTATGTTACCAATATCACTTAAATCTTTTGCAATATTTTCCACAAACTCAACACTTGTATTTTCCATGATTATTACTTTTGCAAACACATCTGAACCCATGTTGTAGAGTTTTTCTATGGTTTTTAATTCATTTTTATAGAGTTTTTTGTAATCTTCCTCTTTTATGTCCTCAAAATGCTCTGGCAATTTTATGTCAATGGATGCATAATCAAAGAATGAGACCCTACCTGGATACATACCATTACTCTCTAAGTAGGTTTTATATCCCTCTTCTTTCAGAATTTTAGAGTATTTTTTTAAATATTCTGCATAAACCAACGGCTCTCCACCAGTAAACGAAACTGCAAATAAATCAGGGGTTTTTAATGAATTTACTATCTCGACTAATTTATCTTCAATTTCTTCCTCATTATAAATCTTAAAATTCCTTGTTCCGGGGATTACTTCAACCCTACATTCTCCTTCTCCTTTTGAGACCTCATCGCAGTAGATGCAATTTAATGGACACTTTTTAAATCTAATGAAGATAAATCTTCTACCTACAAATTTACCTTCGCCCATTATTGAAGAAAATATTTCTCTTATCATTTTTTTCACTTTCTTTTATTTTTTATTATATTATGTAAATATATTGCTTATTGAGTGTGGATATATGGTGTAGATATAGATAATGGTTATGTATGTGGTCGTTTGCGTTATAAATGATCACATCTTTAATGGAATTGAAGAAAACTTTTAGGAAGGCAAAACAAGGTTTTGCCGTATAAAATTCTACAAATGACTGTAGTATTGTATGATTCAAACAAAATTTTAAATGGGTTATAAGCTGAGATAAGAGTTTGTATTGCTTTTTTGGATATGTTATAATTTAGACAGTTAGATTTTACTTTTACTATGGTTGTTCCAAAAATATAGGCAAAAATACACATGCATAGGTTTATATACTATGAGAACAACTATTAAGTTAAAGCATCCTACGGGATGTGGATATCTACAAACTCTATACATGGAATATGGTGAATGAAATGGTTTTTAATAGAAATAAAAGAAATATGGATAGAAATGTTCCAGTTAAAGAAGGTCAAGAATACACTGTAATGATTGAGGATATGGGTAGGGGAGGGGACGGCATCGCAAGAATTGAAGGCTTTGTCGTCTTTGTCCCTGATACCAAAAAAGGAGATACAGTCTCAATTAAAATTACATCAGTTAAGAGTAAATTTGCCTTTGCTGAAAAGGTTTAAATCCTCTTTATCCCTCTCATCAATTCATTCTTGCAGAAGTATATGTAAAAGCGCAGACATTGGCTCTATGTTTTTTTTTTTGGATTCTTTTTTTATTTTTTTAACTTTAGAAATTTAATAGATGGTCTATTATTTTGTTGAAATTAAAAAATGATTATAGAAAATTTAAATTAAAATTAAAATAAGACAATTTTTATTGTTTTTTGTTTAGTTTGTTTTTGCTATTTTTTATTTTATTTTTGTAGTTTGTTTTTAACTTTCTCATACAATGCTGCTTGTAATCCATGGTATTTAACCATTCCAATAATTTCTCTTTGGTCTAATTCCTTGTCATCGAATGATACTAAGCTTTCTGAATACAATGCATATGGACTTTCTCTTCCTATAACTCTCAAACTTCCTGCATACAATTTTAACTTAACCTTTCCAGTTACTCTTTCTTGTGTCTTGTCAATAAATGCATCTAAATCTTCCCTCAACGGGTCAAACCACAATCCCCTATAAATCAACTCTCCATAGAGGCTATCTACAATTTCCTTAAATCTTAACTCATCCCTTGTCAATACCAACTGTTCAAGTGCTTTGTGTGCAGTTATCAACATTACTGCCCCAGGACACTCGTAGGTTTCTCTTGATTTTAAGCCAATGATTCTATCTTCAATAATATCTATTCTTCCAACGCCATTTCTTCCAGCAATTTCATTTGCTTTTTTTATCAACTCAACTGGTTCTAATTTTTCCCCATTTATTGCAACTGGAACTCCATTTTCAAATTCAATCTCAACTATTTCTTCCTCAGTACATTCTTTTGGATTCTTTGTCCAAGCAAATGCCTCTTCTGGTGGCTCAACCATAGGATCCTCTAAAACTCCACCTTCAATACTTCTACCCCACAAGTTTTCATCAATACTGAATGATTTGCTTTCAGTTGGAATAGGGATACCTTTTTGCTTTGCATATTCAATTTCTTCTTTTCTTGTTAAGTTTAGATCTCTTATTGGGGCAATTATTTTCAATTCTGGTGCTTTTATTCTAATTACAGTCTCAAATCTAAATTGATCATTTCCTTTTCCTGTACAGCCGTGTGCTACTGCTTCAGCACCTATTTTCTTTGCGAGTTCAACGATCTTTAATGCAATCAGTGGTCTTGCCAATGCTGTTGATAATGGGTAACCCTCATACATTGCATTTGCTTTAATTGCTCTAAATATGTAATCTCTTGCAAATTCTTCCTTAGCATCAATGGTGTAATGCTCCAAAACTCCCAATTTTTTTGCCTTTTCTTCGGGTTCTTTTAATTCTTCCTCTGGTTGCCCAACATCAACACATGCAGAGACAACCTTGTATCCATAATGATCTTCCAATAGCTTCAAACAGCAACTTGTATCCAATCCTCCAGAATATGCCAATACTGCAATTTTTTCACTCATCGTTTCACCCTCAAAAATCTGGATTAGTCTTATGAATTATCATAATATGGATTATCAATTATGTGGGTATCCTTTAATGATGTAAGGTATATATTAAATCTTATGTTACCTTAATGTTTTTAGATAATGTTAAATTATAAAGTTAGGTTTATATATGATGAGGATAAAATATACGTGATAGTGTTTTATGTTATTTTTTGTTTATATTAACTTTTATTGTTCTATTTTATGCATAACATCAAATTACCCCTGTTTTGGAGTTTTAACAAAAATAAGTGCGAGGTGGTCATTTGTATAAAATTTTAACAATTTCTGACGTTATTAGAGTCCCTCCAAACATGTTTGGAAGACCACTAAAGGAGACCATTACAAACATCCTAAGAGAAAAATATGAGGGAATTTTGGATAGAGACATTGGTTTTATCCTTTCAATTGTGGATGTGAAAGAAATCGGTGAAGGAAAAATCATTCATGGCGATGGAGCAGCATACCACCCAGTAGTTTTTGATGCTCTCATCTACATTCCTGAGTTGCATGAAGTTGTTGAAGGGGAAATTGTGGATATTGTTGAATTTGGGGCATTCGTAAGGTTGGGGCCTCTTGATGGGCTCATTCACATCTCCCAAATTATGGATGATTATGTAACATACGACCCAAAAAGAGAGGCGATAATTGGTAAAGAAACTGGTAAGGTATTGGAGATTGGAGATAGAGTAAGAGCAAGAATTGTGGCAATAAGTTTAAGAGAAGAAAGAAAAAGAGGTAGTAAAATAGCATTAACAATGAGACAACCAGGATTGGGTAAATTAGAATGGATTGAAGAAGAAAAGAAAAAATCCCAACAATCAAACGAATAACCCAATAATATTTAAAATTAGTTATGGTTTAAATAACAATTAAAAAATTTGCACACGACTGTATTCCATTCATTCTGAACTGAAATGTTTGGGAATGTATAGTTGTTTGCCTTACAAATGAACGAAAACTTTATTTAAATTATATGAAGTAATTAACCTTTATTTGGAATTTTACAATTGGTTTATCGTCCTTTTAAAAAATAAATGGCAAAACAAAGTTTTGCCGTATAAAATTGGCAAACAACTATAATTAAAACCAGATTTTTTAGCAATGAAAATCTGGAAAGGATTTTTATCTAATCTGAAAGATTTCATCTGATTGATCAAGCCTGTTACTAAGGAGTTTAAATATATTTTTATTTTTTACATTAAAAGGAATTGCAGGTGAGTGTATGAGGGCATGCCTAAAATGCAAATATCTAACAAACGAAGAAAGATGCCCACTATGCATGGGAGAGACAACTGAAAATTGGAGAGGGCTCTTAATAGTTCTTGACCCATTAAAATCAGAGATTGCAAAGAAGGCAAAGATTGATGTAAAGGGGAAGTTTGCATTAAGTGCAAAATAATACATTTGGGAGGATGAGTGAGCGTGTATATATTAACAGATGAACTTAGAAAATTACTTAAAAAACCCTTCGGAAAAGTATATAAAGAACTACCTCCAATAAATGGAAAGGTTGTTTCTGTTGGTGATATTACCACAAAAACCTTATTATCAAAGGGCATTATTCCAAACTTGTCGATTTTTGATTTAAAAACAAAAAGGGATATTAAGGTAGATATAGAACATAAATTTAAAAAAACCTTTGAAGTCGAAAATCCTCCCGGATGTATATCAGATGAGGCCATCGAAAAAATTAAATACTTAGCAAACATAAATGATAAGGACATCGCACTATTAGTAAAAGGGGAAGAGGATCTATTGGTCATCCCTGTCATCAAGTATTTTCCCGAAAACACTATTGTTTTATATGGCCAACCTAATGAAGGTATTGTTTTTTTGAAAATTACACAAGAGCTAAAGAACCAAATCGACGAAATACTAAAAATGATGGAGAGGCGATAGCATGGAAATAAAGATTATATCAGATAGGCAAAACCCATTATTAAGCAGAAGAGAAATTAGGTTCATAGTTACATTTGAAGGAGCTACACCAACAATAAAGGACGTCAAGTTAAAACTTGCTGCAATGTTAAATGTTGATAAAAACATGCTTATTATAGATAGAATTGACCAAGAATTTGGTAAGCAAGAGGCAAGAGGTTATGCAAAACTCTACTTCGACGAAAAAATTATGAACATGGTTGAAAAGAAATCAGTTTTAGAAAAGAACAAAATTGAAGAAGAAGTTGCTGCGGAGGGAGAATAATGGGAAAAACACAAAAATACAAATACTACAAAATTGAAGGGGACAAAGTTGTTAGATTAAAGAAATTCTGCCCAAAATGTGGCCCTGGTGTCTTCATGGCTGAACACTTAAACAGATACGCATGCGGAAGATGTGGTTATACTGAATGGAAAAATAGTGGCAAAAAAGAAGAATAATATTATTTTTTCTTTATATCCTTATATCTTAATTGTTATCCTTAATTATTTTAATTATTTTTATTATTTTCAGAAAGTATATTTGTTAATTTGAATGTATCATAACTAAAATCCCTCTTTTAAGCCAAGAATTCTCAATGCCCTCAATACATCGGTTTTTGAAATTAATCCCTTCAAATTACCATTTTCTACAACAAAAACCCTATCCTCCTCATCCATACTACCTAAAATTTCAGAAACATCTGCATCCGGAGAAACTATTATTGGATTTTTCATAACGTCCCTAATCTTTTTAGATTTTTCGACATTTGCAATGTCATTAATTGTAACTACGCCCACTAAATTACCATTTTCAATTACTGGATAACCCAAATGTCTGTATTTTAGCATGAAATCAATGAACTCGTCAATACTCATTTCTGGATGCACGTGGATTATTTTTGTTGTCATTATGTCTTTTGCCTTTATCTTTTTGAATACTTCATCAAATATCGCTGCCCTATATTCCTGCGTAGCCCCAACGTAGATGAAGATTGCTATCAATATCAAAATAATATTCATGTTCAATAATCCAAAAATTAGCATCATGAATGCAAAATACTGGCCAATTGTAGATGCTATTTTAGTTGCCTTAATATAGCTTATCTTTTTTGATAATGTAGCCCTTAAAATCCTTCCTCCATCCATAGGAAATGCTGGGAGAAGGTTGAAAATTCCCAACAGTATATTCAAATATCCAATTGATTTAAATAATGGATATCCACTTACATTGAAATCCACATAATTTGAAAATACCAAAAGCAGAATTCCCAACGTAACACTAACCAAAGGTCCAGCAATTGCTATTTTAAACTCCCCCTCCCTTGGGATTTTGTCCATCATTGCCACGCCACCAATTGGTAAAAGCATGATTTTTGCAATCTTTACCCCATATTTTTTGGCAATATATGAATGCCCAAGTTCATGCAAAACAACTGAAGTAAAGAGTAGGCTATACAAAATAAGCCCCCCAAGTCCCCATAAGAAGTAAACCAAAATTAGTAACAAAATAAAAGTTATATGAAGTTCGATTGGTATGCCCATAACCTTAAATATCCTTAGTGATTGCAATATCTCCCCTCCCCAAATGCAAAATATTTAATATTTAGCTGTTTTGTAGTTGGATGGTATTTATCTAATCTCATTTAAATTAGATATATTGTTAAACATTCATCGAAGTTATAGTCGTGTGCGGAATAGTTGAATAATCTACGATTATTCAACTTCCCTGCAACCGAAGGTTGCAGTGGATTTTTAATTTATTTATATATTCACGAATTTCGAATAGCTTCCTTAAAATTTGAAATAGCCTGTATAGCCCTTAAAAATTTATTGCGGTTATATCCATCGAACCGAAGGTTCGAGCAACGAAACCGAAAGTTTCGCCTAATCGAAGCGAAGCTTCGAGTAGCGAAAACTCCGCAGGAGTTTTCGCCTAATTATATTAAACATTGTTAAACATTCACCAAATTAAAAAATTATTTTATATATTTAGTTTGTATTTTTTGGTATATAAATTTTTTAAATTTGGTGAAAATATGATTCCTGATGATGAATTTATAAGAGTGGAAGGTGTCCCAATAACCAAAGAAGAGATTAGAGCAGTTAGTATAGGAAAATTAAGGCTGAATAAGGATGATGTTGTTGTTGATATCGGTTGTGGGAGTGGGGGGATGACTGTTGAAATTGCAAAAAGATGCAAATTTGTTTATGCGATAGATGTTGATGACAAAGCCATAGAGACCACAACAAAAAACCTAAAAAAATTTGGGATAAAAAACTGCAAAGTTATAAAAGGCAACGCAAAGGAAATTTTAAATGATATTGATTTTAACAAGGCATTTATTGGGGGAACAAAGGATATTGAAGAGATAATAAAAACCCTAAACAAAAAAGAGATAAAGCACATCGTTGCAAATACTATTGTATTGGAGAATGCTATAAGAGTCATATCCCTATTAGAAAAATACAACTACAACGTTGAAGTGGTAAATGTATCCGTCTCTTATGGGAAAAAAATAAGCATAGGATATATGATGATGGCAAAAAATCCAATAACAATCATAACTGGAAAGAAGGGATAAAATGGACAAGATAAAGATTACCTTTGAGAATCCGAAGGGCATTATTATATCCTATATAAATATTAAATCATCCAAACTCAAAGAAGGGGATATTACCTTAGAGTTGCTATCTGAAGAAGTTCAGTCTATAGAAATTCCTTATAATAAGGACATAGAAGAAGGAGAAATTACAATAAAAATAAAATATAAACCGTTTTTTGAAATTGGAGGAAAAGATATTGATATAGATGATAAAAATAGAGATGAAAGTGTTAATGTTGTTAATGATGTTGAATATGCTAAAGAAAATGAAGACAATATAATTATAGATAATGATGATGAAGAAGACGATAATGATGTTGAAATTATAATTGCATAGCCATGTAAGAAAAATAGCTATATGGATTATTTGTCTTCATTTTTTACGTTTTTTTACATTTTTTACCACTTAAAAATTTTAAGCTATCTAAAACTTCTTCTCTGGAGCCACTTTTGACTTCAAGGATTATATTTTTAGTCTTTAACATTTTTTGCAATTTGGTGTAATCTATTTTTCCATTGAAGATAGGCAAATGCTTATCCCAGACCTCACCACAAAGTCCTACATTGTTATGTGCATGAATATGAATTACATGTCCATTTAGAGTTTCAAAATAATCTTCTATGTTAATATTGTGCATCTGTGATGATATATATGCATGCCCAATATCTATATTTATACCCAAGGTATCTTTTCCTACATTCTCTACTATATAGAGAAGTTCTTCTGGAGTTTCACCTGCACGTTTAATTCCTTTTTCATTTGTAAATACATTCTCAAGAGCTAAGGTGATTCCATAATTTTTTGATGTGTTACATACTTCTTTAAGATTTTTTATTACATTTTTAATTGAATTTTTACCTAAGACATCTCCGCCATGAATAACCACACATTCTGCTCCAAGTTTGTAAGATAGCTCCAATACTCTTTCCATTATCTTAATATTTTTATTGTTTATTTCTGTAAACTTAATACGCGTAGATTTTAGTGGTGAATCTTGATAAGGTGCATGAATTGTATATCTAATATTGTATTCTTCACTAAGCTCTTCTGCCAACTTAATTACATGATTTCCATCATTAATAAAATCCACTTCTGCAAGAGATAGTTCAATTAACTCTACATCTTTTGCCCAAACCATTCCATTTTTGTTAAATTCTTTAACAGCTTGTGAGTTTATACCTACTCTCAAGATTTTCACCTGAGATTTGGTGAATTTATTATTTGTCTATATTGATATTTAGAATTATATAAATAAAAAAATATAAAAAAATTCAAATATTATAAATACACATAATATATATTTTTGTTCATTTATTGTTAAATATAAGTCATAAATTATGAACAAACTTTACAATTTCCATAGTGTTGTTCCTCATATTTATTTTTTACTAATGATTAAATATCCAAATAAATTAATAAACAAATTAATTAAAAATAAAATAACCTAATTGACATTTTTACTCTGTAAAAAACTTTCTTATCTCATCTACAGAATCTGACTTGACAAGTACTAAAATCCTCTCTCCTGGCTTCAATTCGGTATTTCCATCTGGAATTTTTAATTCTTTATCCTCATAAACAGCAATAATCAAGTAATCCTTTGGTCTTCCTAAGTCCTTTATTTTTTTATTTGCAACCTTTGAATTTTGAGGTATCACCAATTCAAGAATCTCTGCATCTCCCCTACCAACAATTGCCAAATCAACAACTCCAGGTCTCTCTATAAGTTTCTCTATATAATTTGCCGCTACAAGCTCTGGGCTTATAACAACATCCACACCCAACCTTTCAAAAACATCCTTATATTCTGGCTCACTAACCCTTGCTATTGTCTTTGCAACACCATAATCCTTTGCAATTAATGAACTCATTAGATTTATTTCCTCCTTCCCAGTAACTGCTATAAATATATCCGCATCTTCAATGCCGGCATCCTCTAAAATTTTTGTTTTTGTGCAATCCCCATGTATAACAAGGGCATCGAGCTCTGCAGAGATAGTTTTGCATTTTTCTTTGTCAATATCTATTAAAACCAAATCATAACCCTTTCCAGACAACGACTTTGCAAGGGTGTAGCCGACCCTACCAATACCTGCTATAATTATATACATATTAACCACTTCACCTTATCATCATTTTTAGTATTATTTAAGTATTATTTTTTCATAGTATTCATCATATGCCCCATGGAAATGTGGAAGTTTTTCTTTTAGCTTCCTCTCCAATTCTAAAATTTTATAATATTCCTCCTCTGTTACAACAGCTATTAAATTCCTCTTCCAACTTTTTTCACATTTTAAACTGCATGGTATGAATCCAGATGGCAAAATTATCGCATAAGCATTACTGAATTTTTCTTTTATTTCTTCCGCTTCTTTTAAGTGCTCACTGTCAATTCCTATTCTAAAATCCTCAGCAAAGGATTTTATGCAGCACTCTGGGTAATTCAGAAGTTTTCCAAGTTCGTAGTCATCCAATCTCCTATAAACACCCAACTCCATAGAGACCATAGGATCTATTGCAGGTCTAACCTTTGGCTTATATTTTTCAACAATTTCTATTTGCTTTTTGAGCCTAAATATTATGTAGTTGTACTTTTCCTCATCCAGATCTTTTATATATTCCCCTAAGATTTTGAAGTTACTACTGTCTTTTTTCCTTAATTCCTGTATTTTATTTAAGATTTCTTTCATATGTATCCCAATGTCATTATTTTCATGGTAAAACTTATTGTCTATAATTTCAATACCTGATTTTAATACCTTTTATCACTAACTATTATTGTTGCTATTTGGTTATAATTAATGTTATAGTTAAGTTATATTAAGTTATATATAGAAGTTCAACAAATTTTAGTTATAAAATTGGATTTAGTTTTATACTGATTTTTGATTGTTTAAGAGTAATTGTTTAAGAGTGGTGGTATAATGGCAGTTAAAGTATTAATAAACGGATATGGTTCAATAGGTAAGAGAGTTGCTGATGCAGTTGCAAAGCAAGATGATATGGAGGTAATTGGAGTTACAAAAACAAAACCAGATTTTGAAGCAAGATTGGCTGTTGAGAAGGGTTATAAATTATTCGCAGCAATTCCAGAGAGAAAGGAACTATTTGAAGAAAAAGGGGTTGAAATTGAGGGGACTATTTTTGATGTAATTGAAGATGCAGACATAGTTGTCGATTGTGCTCCTGGTGGAATTGGGAAGGACAACTTAGAGAATATCTACAAAAAATACAAAGTAAAGGCTATTTTGCAAGGGGGAGAAAAGGCAAAGTATGTTGAGGACAACTTCAACGCATTGTGGAGTTATGATAGATGCTATGGAAAGGACTATGTTAGAGTTGTATCATGTAACACAACAGGGTTGTGTAGGACATTGTATGCAATTGATTCAGTTACAGATATTGTTAAAGCAAGAGTTGTTTTAATTAGGAGAGGAGCAGACCCTAACGATGCAAAAAGAGGTCCAATCAATGCAATCGTTCCAAACCCACCAACAGTTCCATCCCACCACGGGCCTGATGTAGTTTCAGTAGTTCCTAAGTTTGAAGGGAAGATTTTAACTTCTGCTGTTGTAGTTCCAACAACATTGATGCACATGCACACATTGATGGTAGAGACAACAGGAACTACAAGAGATGCTATCTTAGATGCAATTGAAAAAACACCAAGAATAATAACAGTTAAGGCATCAGAGGGCTTTGATTCAACAGCAACAATTATTGAATATGCAAGGGACTTAGGAAGAATGAGATATGACTTAAATGAGATTGCAATTTGGGAAGAAAGCGTTAATGTCGTTGACAATGAAGTATTCTTAATGCAAGCAGTGCACCAAGAAAGTGACGTTGTACCAGAAAACATTGACTGTATAAGAGCAATGCTCCAAATGGAAGAAGACAACATGAAATCTATTGAAAAAACAAACAAAGCATTGGGAATTAAATAAATGCTTTTTTATTTTCTATTTTTTCTGATGAAATAAATCAATATTTAAAAAAATTTAAAAAAGAAAAGGTTTTTTAGGTTATGGATTAGTTGGTTGTTAATTTTTTAAATAAATTTTTTCTTTTTCAACAACTTCAATACAAAATCTTTCTTTTTAATTGCCTCATCGCATGCTTTTCTAACTCTTTCTTTCATCTCCTCAAAGTCCTCTGGTTTTTGTTCCCCAACAACCTTTTTAACTGGTGTATATGCTGCCTCCCTAAACTTAGGAACTAACGGGATTTTTTTACCGTCATCAATAATATAGCTTTCATTTCCTTCCCTAACCTCTCCAACAATCTCTGCCTTTGCCTTCCTCCTTATTTCATCGGCATATTCCTCTGGTGCAATGATTAGGAGAGAATCGATTGAAACTCCCAATGGGTCTATGTCCAACTTATTGAGCATATCCAAAACTTTTGGATTTATTTGCTTATAAACCACCTCCTTATCAAAAACTAACGAAACATTGGCGGTTTTTGAAATTTCATAGGCATCTCCTCTCAAACCTCCATTGGTCACATCTGTCATTGTATGCACATGATTTACTAAACCACTCTCAATTAAACTCTTACATGCCGTTAAGAAATCCACATTTAATGTTTCATAAATCACATCAAACATGCCATAATATAGGGCGGTTGTTGTTATCGTTCCTCCACCGCTTCCCTCAGTCATTAAAATAACATCCCCAACCTCTGCCCTTTTCCTTGCTGTCGGTTTTCCCTCCTTTATAACACCAATAGCTCCAACAGAACTTACCATCCTATCTCCTAAAACCATATCTCCTCCAACTCTCAAAGTACTTCCAGCAACCAGTGGAACATTTATTGCTTCAGAAACAGTGCAAATTCCTGCTGTGAAATCTAAAATCTTCCCCACATCTCCATCATCTGCCAAATGAACATCGCTTATCAATGCAACTGCCTCTGCCCCCATAACATAAACATCCCTTAATGCTGCCCTTGCAACATGAAAGCCCCCTAAAAATGGAAATTCACTTAATCTTGAATGTGTTCCATCAACAGCAACAACAATATACTTTGCATCCGCCTTAACAACTCCTGCATCATCTTGTTCCCTACTATCAACTTCTGCTTTTTGCTTAGTGCTTTCGATTATCCTTGCTATCTCCCTATGCACAAAAAAGTCTCCTTCTCCCCTACTTCCAACTCCCATCTTACCCATTGTTACATTGGATTTTGGGAATTCCAATATATTCTTTAAAGTTTCATCATCAATTTCCTTGTATTTTTCTGTTGTTTTTACTTCCTCCAAAACTGCCTTAATGAATCTTTTTGCCCATTCTTCACTAACATCTTCCTTTATTTCCATAACCCTTCTAAATCCATCTTCTATAATTTTATCCTCTGGAATATTTTTCCTCAAATTTCTCCTAACATATCCTTCAATATCCATTTTTCCACCATTAGAATCTTATATAGAAATTCAAAAATATGAATTACATAAAAATTTCAAAAATAAAAAATAAAATAAAAAAGCAAATATTAAAAACAAAAGTTTTGACTAATCCAAAGAATTTTGCTTGACTGATGATTTTTAAAAGTTTTATTCACTTAGTTTAAGTATTGCCTCTGCTATATCACCGTTGCATTCTTCTAAAGCCTTTCTTGCTTCTTCTTTTGAAACATTACATTGATTTGCAACTAATTCAACATCTTCCTCTGTAATTTCTACTTTGACATCTTCATCCTTTATTTCTTTCTCTTCTTTTTTTATTTTTTTAGGTTTTCCAGTTATGCTGTATGTTTTAACTCCGAAAATATCCACTACTTGAACTTTTGGTTTTTCAAAAACCCATTCTTCATCTTCGAATTCAAATATAACTCTAACAACATTCAAATCCTCAGAATCCATACCAAAATCTTTCATCATCTTTTGCATTTGCTTTAACATCCTTGGATTTAATCTTCCACCTGGAAACATACAATCACCCAATAAACCTTATGCAAATTCTTATCATGTTTTATCTTTTTATGTTATATATATTACTGTAGTGAAATTTGATAAGTTGTGTAACCATATGAAATTTTTCAAAACATGAAAAACCAACATAAAACACAATAAAATAAAAAATAAAAATATAACCAAACCAATGACGTGTTTAGCTTACATTAACGCTCCCAATACAAAACACATTAAAACAAGATTCATGATGATTTTTAAATATTTTGAGGTTTTTGACATTATATTTTTTGAAGGATTTTTTATGGCTTTAAAAATAACATATAAAAAAGATAAATCACATAAAATTATCAAAATCAAATAAATTTCTCCAAAAATACCCATTATATACGGGAGGGGGCTTAATGCAACTGCAACGATTATAAACATGGCAGCAATGTATAGGGATTTTTTTCCATATTTTATTGGGAGAGATACAACTCCCTCTTTCATATCCCCATCAATATCCTCAAAATCCTTTATAATCTCTCTACACCATGTTGCAAACATCGCACATAAGAACAATATTGTCACAATAGGCATATTATTAACTGCGACCCCACCAAAGAGGAATACGGATCCAGTTAGATAAGCAACAATAAAATTGCCAATAATTTTATTCCTTTTGTATTTTTTTGCGTATAAGTAGAGCATAACTGAATTAATTAAAGCAATAATAAAGCATAGAACATTAAAAAATGACAAAACTAACCCAAATATCAACAACAACCATGCAAATCTCCATGCATTTTTTATTGAGATTTTGTTTGAAGGTAGAGGGCGGTGAGGTTTGTTAAGTTTATCTATCTCAACATCATATATATCATTAACAACATTCCCAAACCCACAGATAAAGAAAACTACCAAAAATGCGAGAATTAAGACAAATAAATAACCAAAATTAAAGTTAGATGCTATTAAACCACCAATAAACGCTCCAAATGATGCAGTTATGCAATTTTTCACTCTCATCAGTTCCAAATAATACTTCATCATAACACCACCACTACATTAAAATTAACATTAACTTTAAATTAATTTTATTTTCCTCTTTCCGTAAATCTTTATAGTTATAGACAAAATGCCATAAAAAATTTGAGGGAGATTATGGGATTAAAATTTGGCACTGCTGGTATTCCTATAAATGCAAAGAGTAATTATGATGCTATAACTTTTTTAAGGAAAGTTGGATTAAATGCTTTGGAGTTGGAATTTGTTAGAGGCGTTAACATGAAGGAGGATTATGCAAAAAAGTTGAAATCCCATGCAAAGGAAGATGTTGTGCTGAGTGCCCATGCACCCTACTACATAAACTTAAATGCAAAGGAAGAGGATAAAATTGAAGGGAGTATAAGAAGAATCGTCAATACTGCAAAAATCACAAATGTTTGTGGAGATAATGTTGTTTTCCACCCCGGATATTACTTAAAAAAGAACAAAGAAGAAGTTTATAAAAAAATTGTTTCAAACATAAAAAGGATCCTCGATATTATGGAAGAAAACAAAATAAAATCCATGCTTAGGCCAGAAACCACGGGGAAGATTTCCCAGTTTGGTAGTATTGATGAGATTATAGACCTCTGTTATGAACTCAATATCTTGCCATGTGTGGACTTTGCCCACATATATGCGAGGAGTTTGGGAAAGATTAATGATTACAACTCATTCCACAATATACTATCAAAGATTGAAGATAAATTAGGAAAAGATGCCATAAAAAACATGCACATCCACATGTCTGGAATAGATTTTGGAAAAGGAGGGGAGAGAAGCCACCTTCCATTAAAAGAATCCAAATTTAATTATAAGGACGTTTTAAAGGTATTGAAAGATTTTGATGTTAAAGGTGTTGTTATCTGCGAGAGCCCAAAGTTGGAGTATGACGCACTGCTAATGAAAAAGTATTATGAAAGTTTATAGACTCATAATTGTCTCTCCAATGTTATAACTACTTTTCTCAAAGATAATCCTTTTTCACATTTGATTTTTTCATTTATAACAGACAATATTTTATATTTATCCCCCTCACTAATCCCTTCTGGATTGCAATATGTGTAGTTCTCACAAAATATGTTCTCGCAGTTTATGGGGGTGTGTGTTAATGTAACGCCCTCGAGTGCTTTTTTGGCCTCAACCATAATTACAAACTCTGCAGGAACCACTTCAACAACTTTAACTCCATCTTCATGGATTTTGCACTGATGATTTGCCGATCTGACGCTTACAATTTTATACCTCCCTCCAACTTCAAGGTTGTTGTGACAGATTCGTTTAAATTTACAAGTCTCACATTCCTCCAAAATTCCCATATATACGAATTCATTCCCCATTTTAGCTAACTTACTACCGATGAGTGTAATCTTTTTCATAATCTCACTCCTTCACATTAAAACTCACAAATAATCAATATTATTAATGTAAAATGATATAAAACAATCTTATAAAATTTGCATATAATATCTTTTGGTTGTGTAAGATTTAAGCACAACATATTATTAAAAAAGAATAGCAAAAATAGTAAATTTGAAAATAAAAACAAAAAATTAGGTTATTCTATAATATCCAAACCTTGGAGAAAATATCTCTCCATTTTTCTTCAATTTTTCAAGTAAATCCTCACACTCAATCTCAGATATGCCATATTCTTGAGCTTTTTCAATAATCTCATCTTCTGCTGCAAGGTTATTATCATTAAGCGCAGAGAGCTCTTTTATAATATCTAATATAACATCCATCTTTTGCATTTTTGATTTTGGAGTTCCTGCAACTTTATCAATGTCGAATGTCCCTGTTTCTGGGTCATAAGCAATCTGCTTTAAACATTCCTCTATTATACTAATTGCTGCTTTTGCATCCTCTTCTTCAACCTTTCTACTTAATCTTGCCTTTGCATGCATCTCAGAGAGCCTTATAATAGCCTCCAACTGTCTCGCAGTTATAGGTATTGGGTTGTCTCCTTCACCTAACTTTCTCATGTTGATGTAATAATCTTTAATTATTTTCTTTGCCTTATCTGTTAGGTATGGGGTTTTTAACTTTTTCTCATCGACTTCTCCCAAATATAAAGTATGATTCTCCTCAAAGTATGCGCATGTCCTTGCATAGATTATGTAATTCTTCAAAATCCTCTCATCAACCTTTATTCCGTCAATATCAAGCTCTCCCAAGATTTTGAATTCCTTTGTTGCTGTCTCGATGTGGGTATTTAAAATATGCTCCGCAATCTCTGCATCTTTGCTCCTATCTGGTTTATCTTTTAATGGGAAAATTAAATCAAACCTGCTCAACAATGGGGCTGGAATATCAATCTGCTCGATAACTCCCATGTTTGGGTCAAACCTTCCCCTCTTTGGGTTACATGCTGCCAAAACTGCACATTTTGCTGGGAGTTTAACGTTTATACCTCCCTTATTAACATGGATGGTTTGGGATTCCATTGCTTCTAAGATGTACTTCATAACATTTTTATCAACAGTCAACTCGTCAATACATGCAGTTCCCTCATTTGCTCTAACAAAAACCCCCGGCTTCACAACCCATCCATCTCCAATCTCAGTACTTTCTCTAACAACGTTGGCAGTTAAACCTCCACCAGTGGCAGTTGTTACAGAAGCATAGGCATTTTGAGGGAATAGTCTTGCTATCCTTCTAAGCATTGTTGATTTCCCAATCCCCGGATCGGTAATGAGTAAAATGTGACTGTCTCTTCTTAGCGGAGTTCCATCAGGTAAAAATTTCATGCATCCTTTTATCTGCTGTAGGAAGATGGCTTTTTTAACAATCTCATATCCCTTAATTTGTGGGATTAGATATTGGGAAAGAATGTCAATAATCCCCTTCTTTTTCCCGAGTTCATTTAAAATCTCAATTAAGTCAGGATTGTTTAATATATCTCTAACTTCAATTTTTTGGTAGCTCTCGTTTAATTTTATGTAGTTGCTTTTAACATAAATTTCAAATACTGGTAGATTTGGTCTTGTTCTCTTTTTCATCACAGTTCCTACAACATCAACTCTTCCAGAATAAATACCCTCGGAGTTCTCTAAGAACACCTTTATACTCCTTGGTGGGTCATCGGGGTTTTTCATTAAATCAATTGGCTGTTGTATTTCCAACTCTTGAATGTTTATGTAGGAGGATTCTTCCAAGTCCAAAACCATATCACTGCCACAATTTTCATTATTACATTTTATTTTTGGGAGTTCGAAGTAGTTGTGGATGGTTATGTATCTTATGTTCCCACATTTTGGACACACGTAGCATGCTTTTTTTAATAAAGCACAAACTTTCCCTGCCTTTGCTATAATCCCTTCAAATTTAACTAATTTATTTATATCAGAAGATGAGATATCTTCAATTTTCTTTTCACAACCAATAGGATTTTTAAATGCAATTTGAATTTTTTCAATCTCTTTATCTTCACCAAAGAGCTCAACATAGACATCTCTAAATAAATAATTTAAAACATCCTCAACTTTTCTTGGATACTCTATGATAACGTCATTTACTTCACATGCCTCTGGGTAGGTTCTTAAAAATGCTTCAATATCAAATTCGAAGATATTATTTTTTATTAAGTTTGTAGATAAGCAATCTTTAATAAATGCCCTTATTTTATCCCCATATAAACTTAAAAAAGTTTCTTCATCAAATTCTACCATTTTTATCACTTGGGTATTTTGTGGTCTTAGATATGTGGGGGAGATATTTTAAAATTTTTATGATTGTTTATTAAATTAATTTGTTAATTTAAATTAATAAATATTATGGATCAACTATAAATTAATTTGCATTATAGTCGTGTGCGTTAGAAATTGGAAATATGCTACTGACAAAGTCATAAAGATTTATGGCTTATTTCAATTTTTTGGCAAAACCTAAAAGGTTTTGCCGTATATTTTAAGGATGGATAAATGTTATTTAGAAATTCATTAATGTATAAATAAGTTTAAAAATCCACTGCAACCTTCGGTTGCAGGGAAGTTGAATAACTACGTTATTCAACTATTCCGCACACGACTATAATTTACCTTGCATATAATCCATTTTTATAATGTAATTTAATGTAATTTTAGGTTTTTAGGTAAAATAAATTAAAAAAAGCTTAATAAGGCTTATTTTGGAATTTTTACACTCATATAAAACAAAAACACCCACAAAATCATAGCCAATAGTATCAAAACGGAAAGTATCATTAAACCTGGAGAATTACCAAAAACAATTGGTATAGGCCCTATCATCACGATACCTGAATATTGAATATCTTTTTTATCTTCTTCATGGATATTTTTTTCGGTTTTTTCACTTGGTAAAATCATACCCAATGTAACAACAAAAAATCCTATGAATATTAAAATCGTCCCTAAAAATATTAGCATGGGTTTCATAGGAATCACGGATTTATTTTTTTAAAAAAGAACTTAAAAAACTTAAAAAATGGATTAGAAATTTACTTACCTAATGGGTAATTTGGAGCTTCATTGGTTATAATTATATCGTGTGGGTGGCTTTCTCTTTGTCCGCTTTGGGTTATTAAGACGAATCTTGCTTTTTCTTGCATTTCTTTTATTGTTCTTGCTCCACAGTATCCCATGGATGCCCTTAAACCACCAATGAGTTGGAATATAACTTCACTTACAGGCCCCTTGTATGGAACTGCTCCTTCAACTCCTTCAGGAACAAGTTTAACATGCTTCATGTGGCTTTGGAAGTATCTATCTGCTCCTGCTCCAACTCCACCAGTCATTGCTCCTAATGAACCCATCCCTCTGTATTGCTTGTATTTTCTTCCATTTATAACCATCAATTGCCCTGGTGCTTCATCAGTTCCAGCCAACAAACTTCCAAGCATTACTGCATCTGCCCCAGCAGCAATTGCCTTTGCAATATCTCCACTGTACCTTATTCCCCCATCTGCGATAACAGGGACATTATGTTCTTTTGCAACATCTGCAACCTCAGCAACAGCTGTTAATTGAGGAACTCCAACTCCAGCAACGACTCTTGTTGTACAAATACTTCCTGGACCGATTCCAACCTTTAAGACATCAGCTCCTGCTGCAATTAAGTCTTCAGCAGCTTCTTTTGTAGCAATGTTTCCAACGATTAACTTAACATCTGTTCCTTCTAATTCCTTTTTGAGTATTTTTACGTGTTCAACAACCTTCATGTTATGTGCATGAGCACAGTCAATTGCTATAGCGTCAACTTCAGCTTCCACCAACGCTCTCGCTCTCTCTAAGTCATAAGGACCACATGCAGCAGCGACCAATAACCTACCTTTTTTATCCCTTGCTGCCTCTGGGTATTGCTTTCTTTTTAAAATATCTCTTAATGTTATCATTCCAACTAATTTGTTGTTTTCATCCACTATTGGTAACCTTTCGATTCTGTTTTCATACATTACGTTTAAGGCTTCATCATGAGTTATATCTTCTGTTACTGAAACAACATCCTTTGTCATTACTTCTTTTACTTTTATACTTCTGTCTTTTATTGGTTTAATGTCTCTTAATGTTATAATCCCTACCAATTTGTCACTTTCATCAACAACTGGTAAACCACTCACTGAGTTCTCATCCATAATCCTTACAGCTTCACTAACTGTGCAATCTGGTGAGATTGTTATGACATCTTTAACAATATATTCATCCGCCATCTTAACAGCATGGACGTGTTTAACTTGATCCTGTATTGACATGTTTCTGTGGATTACCCCGAGTCCTCCCCTTCTTGCTAATGCAATTGCCATCTCTTTTTCAGTAACTGTATCCATTGCAGCAGATAATATTGGTATATTCAACTTTAATCCTGCCAAATCTGTTGAAACATCAGTATCCTTTGGCTCTACGTATGATGCATTAGGAACTAATAAGACATCATCAAAAGTGTAAGCCATTTTAGCATTAACTATTTTATCTAAGAACACCAATATCACCTTAATAACCTTTTTCAATATATTATGTAATGAGGTATAAATAGTTGGTGGTAAGATGGATGTTGTACAATTAATGTCAAGAGAACTATTAAAAGGGGCAAAGATGCTTGGTGACCATTGTGAAAAGTGTGGAGCTCCGTTATTTGAGAAAGATGGTGAAGTTTACTGTCCAATATGTAAAATTAAAGGAAATGATAAGAAAACAGAAGATGTCCATAAATTAGAAGAGATAAATATAGAGCAAGAAGAAATTTTAGATGATAAAATTAATTATCTTTTGGAAAGATTAAAGGATGAAAATGAGATTAGCAGAATAATTGAAATAGGAAAAGCGTTAGAAATCTTGTTGAGGGTTAGGGAGTCTATTGGAAAATAATTATTTGGTAAAAACAAAATTAACAAAATACCTATTTAAATATTTTTTGGTGAGAGTATGATATATAAACTCAATGGTGTCTACTATGATGCAAATTCCTATTTAATTGTTGGAAAAAAGAACATCTTAATCGATCCAGGAACACCAGGAAACTTTGAATTTTTAAAAAATCAAATAGAGGAAATTGTAAAGGATATTGATTTGGTAATAAACACACACTGTCATTATGACCATGCGGGAAGTGATTATCTATTTGAGGAGTATTTTGATGCTCCAACAATCATCCACGATTCAGAAGTTGAGCATTTAAAAAATGGGGATAAGGTTACGGTTTCATGGCTTTTTAATGCGACTTTTAATCCCCCAAAGGAAATTATCCCAATCAGTGAAGTTAAGGATGAGTTGAATAAGGTTGGAATTGAGGTTATATACACCCCTGGACACACAAAGGGTAGTATCTCATTAGTAGTTGAGGACAAGATGATTACTGGAGATACCTTGTTTGCGTATGGTGTTGGAAGATGGGATTTGCCAACTGGAGATTTGGCTGAGTTGAGGGCTTCTATTGAAAAACTTGAGAGAATTGCATATCAAAAGGGAATTGCTCAAATCTATCCAGGACACGGTGAAGTTGGGGATTTAGGAGCTTTTGGTAGGGCAAAAATGTTTATTTAAGGGGATAAAAATGATAGCAGTGATTCCAGTGTCTCCACTGAATTCAGCAAAGTCAAGGCTCTCAGAATTCTTAACAGGAGAAGAAAGAAAATTGCTTTTAATGAACATGATAATGGATGTTTATAATGCTTTAGAGGATTTGGAAGTGTGCTTAATTAGTAAAGATGATGAAATCTTGAATTTTTCAAAAGAACTTGGATTGATTCCTCTAAAAGAAAGGGGAAAGGGATTAAATAATGCAATAAAGCAGGCAATTAATGCAGTGGAGGATGAGGAAGTTATAGTAGTTCCAGCAGATATTCCATTAATAAAAAAATATCATATAAAGGAAGTTATATCAAAATCAAAAAAGAATTCTATTGTTATTAGCCCTTCAAGAGGAGGAGGAACCAATTTACTATTGTTGAACCCAAAAGATATAATTGAACCAAAATATGAAGGTTTTAGTTTTTTAAAACATATCGATGAAGCAAAAAAGAGGAATGTTGAAGTTATAGTTTACGATTCGTTTTTAATTTCCATTGATGTAAATACCCCAGAAGATTTAGGGGAAGTTTTTATCCATGGGGAAGGAACGCATACCTACAAATACTTAAAATCGTTAGGTATAGAAGTTTTACCAAAACACTCTTCTGCGGGTAGATTTATTATTAAAAGATAAGCTTTTCTTTGCATAATAAATGTGTGTATGTTTGTTGCTATTTTTTGCTTCATCTGTAATATTTTAAGATACCTTTTGTATATTTTATTTTGATAATTAGGTTATGTTAACTGTTATCTAATTGTAGAACGACTATATTTCATTGGATTCATGCTTAATAATTATACATTAAGTTATGGTCTAAGACCTCCAAACAATAGACTCAATGTTTCTTCAAATCCAAACATTATATTCATATTTTGAATTGCCTGTCCACTTGCTCCTTTAACCAAGTTGTCTATTGCTGATATTATTACCAACCTTCCATTTCTATCTATTTCAAATCCACCAATATCGCAGAAGTTTGTTCCTCTAACAGCGGTTAAAGAAACCTTTCCATCATCAAAAATTCTTATGAATGGCTCATTTTTATAGAATTTTTTATACAACTCAATAATATCTTCTCTTTTCACATCTTCTCTTATAAATGTGTGGGCTGTTGTTAGAATTCCTCTTGTTAAAGGAGCAAGATGGGGGGTGAAGGAAACCTTTGCGTTACCCAATTTTTTCAATTCCTTCTCTATTTCTGGTGTGTGTCTGTGTGTGGTTATTTTATATGGACTGATGTCCTCATTGACATTTGGGAAATGTGTTGTTTCTGTTGGATTAACCCCTGCTCCACTAACTCCTGTCTTTGAGTCGATTATGATTCTCTCCTCAATAATCCCCTCTTTAACCAATGGAGCCACTGCCAATATTGCCCCAGTTGGGAAACATCCTGGGTTTGCAACGAGTTGAGCATCTTTTATCTCATCTCTATGTAATTCAGGTAATCCGTAGGCAATTTTAACTCCCTCTAAAACACCAATATGCTTTAATCCATACCATTCCTCATAAACCTTTATATCCTCAAACCTATAATCTCCACTTAAATCAATAACCTTTAAACCCTTCTCAATTAGTTGAGGGACAATTTTCATTGATGCTCCATGGGGAGTTGCACAGAATACAACATCAGAATCTATTTTATCAACATCAACATCCATAAACTCCAAGTTTTCAAATTTTTTTATGCCTTTTAAGTGAGGGTGTATCTTTGTTATTTTTTTACCTGCCTCTTTTCTTGATGTAACATATTCCACCTCTACATGTGGATGCCCTGCTAATAACCTCAACAGTTCTCCCCCAGTATATCCAGTACCTCCAATTATTGATGCAGTTATCATTTAACCACCTTTAATTCTTTTATCAAATCAACAACATATCTAACTTTGGGGCTTTTTATAATTATAGTATCACTCGTAGCAACAACTTCTTTTTCTTTTAAAGTTTTGTCGCAATGCTTTGTGCAGATTGCATCTCCATTAATATTGTTCTCTTCCATAAAATTTTTAGTCATCTTAGACAACTCTCCACTTTTAGAAACTTGGGCATCAAAATAAAATGTAGGTTTTATATTATGTTTCTTGAATAACTTTAGCAATAAATTGAGAGATTTTTCAGTGTATTCACTCATCTTATACTTTCCATACACGCCCTCAAAGTCCCTATAAATACCATCATCACATAAAATAACTCTTCCCTTTAAAAATGCCTCAACTCCAATTAAAACGTTATATCCGTCAATGTTTATTTCTATTTCTTTGCTCTTTAATTTCTTTAAATCCTCAATGGATATTAACTTAGATTTTATGATTTTTATCTCTTCTTCACTATGGACAGTTCTAATGATTTTTATCCTTTCATTTTTTGGGATTCTGTAGTGGTTGCATACGACATTTAATGCATATTCTTTTCTATAACCCCTATCTATTAGATACTTGAAGTCCTTTTTTGCTTCTTCAATAATTCTTTCATCTACTTTTTTAGTGGACATACTTCCACGCATTCCTTGCAGAATATACATGAGTTTATGTCAACCTTAACAATGCAGGAGTTAATGGACTCTTCTGGTGATAAGATGGCTTTCATTGGACAAAACTCAACACATTTTAGACAATTCTTGCATTTTTCTTCATCAATAATAATTTTGTTGTCCTTAAACTCTATTGCTTTATTTTCACATTTTTTAATGCAAAGCATGCATTTGTTGCATTCGGATGTTATAACAGGCGTTTTTGGTTTTGGGATTTCATTTTTTATGTAGGGAATTGAACAAAATAGAACACAGTAACCGCATTTGGTGCATTTCTCTGCATTAATTGTGAACCTATCCTTTTCTATAGCGTTGTTTGGGCAAACCTCTACACATACCCCACAACATGAGCATATAATTTCCCTAAATTTGAAAATTTCTATTGCATTTGTTGGACAAACGTCTATACACAATCCGCAACCTATACAATTATCTAAGTGAGGTTTTTCCGTTCTTTTATTGGTATCTAAAAACTCTGTCTTTTTTCCAAATAAATTTTTTATAATAAGTTTTAAGATACTCTTTGTTTTTAAAAATTTGTAAAATTCATCAACTTCATTCTGGTCTCTCTTCATTATATCCCAACGATACATTTAAATTTATGGATTAATTTTCTAAAAATAAAATGAAAAAATTATGGCGCCCTGGTCGGGATTTGAACCCGAGTCACAGGAGTGACAGTCCTGTATGATAGGCCTGGCTACACCACCAGGGCAACATAAGTCACCGAGGACAACCTCTCATTTAAATTATGAAAATAATAAAAAGTGGCCGGCGGCGTCGCCCCTTTCCCACCAGAAGGCAGTACTCGGGGCATCGCTGGGGGGCTTAATTTCCGAGTTCGGGATGGGATCGGATGTATCCCCCCCGCTATGACCGCCGTACCAGTGCATAGCGGGCCCGAAGGGATTTGAACCCTCGACCGCCTGGTTAAAAGCCAGGCGCTCTGCCAGACTGAGCTACGGGCCCTCAACAAATTTTACCTTTTTGTTTTTTGCTTCTCGTTTGATTGCAACATACCATACGTCGTTCTCATATATAAACTTTTCGGTTCGAAGGTTTCGTATGAGGGGGTATTTAAAGGAGGTATTTAAGATGGTCCCGCGGGCCGGATTTGAACCAGCGACATGCGGATCTACAGTCCGCCGTTCTACCAGGCTGAACTACCGCGGGACGTAAGGGAAAGAAGTGGTGGGCCTGCCCAGATTTGAACTGGGGTCTCAGGATCCCAAATCCCAAAGGATAGACCAGGCTACCCCACAGGCCCTCAAAAGGGCAAGGACAAGTGGAGCCCCGGGGGGGATTTGAACCCCCGACCACCTGATTACAAGTCAGGCGCTCTACCAGGCTGAGCCACCGAGGCACGTTGTCAGCACAATCAATAAATATAGAACTAATATATAAATTTTTCGGTAGTTCTTTTATGTGTCACAATTAAAAACATAGATGGAGATTAAAAATACTCACTTCCTTACCAATAGATTCAGCAAAATAGAGATTTTAATGGTCTATTTTTTTGAAATCATCGATAGAAAGAAAGTAGTTTCCATCCCCCTATGGCTCTAATTGAAACCTTTAAAAGAAACTTTTAAAAAGTTTCATCAAAGGGATGCATTGCTTCGCTTCGCTCAGCAATGCCTCTTTTAGGTAAAAATAAAATTTCCATCCCTAAGGGCTGATTTTAACAAAATTAAAGATGTTCCAAAATCAAATAACTTAAAATTTCCATCCCCCTAAGGGTCTGATTTTAACTAGCACAAGCCATGAACACAAAAGAAGAAGCTGAGGTATTGAAGTTTCCATCCCCCTAAGGGTCTGATTTTAACGTATGGGATACCTTCCAGCTCTTTAGGGTTGATTACTCTTAATTTCCATCCCCCTAAGGGTCTGATTTTAACAGAAGGGTCATAGTAGTGCGAATATATACAAAGACGAATTTCCATCCCCCTAAGGGTCTGATTTTAACATTTTTAAAAAAGTTTTTGTGGGGATAATTATGAAAAGTTTCCATCCCCCTAAGGGTCTGATTTTAACTAAAAGGATAGTTTTCATCAGTCATTACTCTATAATGTTTCCATCCCCCTAAGGGTCTGATTTTAACCTCATGGTTATTGATAATGCTTGTTAAAAACTGTTTAAAATCTGTTTCCATCCCCCTAAGGGTCTGATTTTAACTATGGATATAATGATTTCAAAATTTTAGGATGTAGAAAAATTGTGTTTCCATCCCCCTAAGGGTCTGATTTTAACCCCAAAAGAAATAACAATGATGGCATGGATAAACGCAATAAATTTGTTTCCATCCCCCTAAGGGTCTGATTTTAACTCAAAATGGCAAGAGAAAAAATAAAAGATAAAGGAATGTTTCCATCCCCCTAAGGGTCTGATTTTAACGATACCACAAAAGACATACTCAGTAACAAAAAGAACCAACAGTTTCCATCCCCCTAAGGGTCTGATTTTAACGATACCACAAAAGACATACTCAGTAACAAAAAGAACCAACAGTTTCCATCCCCCTAAGGGTCTGATTTTAACAATTAGAATAGCAGATATTTTTATAGAAAATCCTTACATGTTTCCATCCCCCTAAGGGTCTGATTTTAACTATTAAAGAGGAATATTGTAGAAATTGTAGAAGATGTGTTTCCATCCCCCTAAGGGTCTGATTTTAACAGTTTCCTCGTCGTAGTATTTTTTGTTTTGGACAAAGTTTCCATCCCCCTAAGGGTCTGATTTTAACAGGACGATATTTTGCTTTTTTTCCTATATAAAGGTTTCTATTTGCTTCTTTTTGGGACGTTAATTTTCGAAGGGGTATTAACACTGTTCATTTATATACCTCTGCACTTCCCTAAAAATCGTTTAAATTCGAAGTAATTTTTTAAAATCGTTTTAAATTGTTAAATAAACCCTATTAATCGGGGAAAATTTGAAATATAATCTATTAGGTTTTTAAATCCAAAAATCTCAATAAATCATTAAATTTAAATATGCAAATCTTTCAAAATAAAGCACCCTTCGAAATTTGATAAAAATCCTTAAAATTAAAAAATAACCCCTAAAAATTGAATAAACTAAAAAATAAAAATTTTCAGCGAGGGAAGGGTATTATTTCAGAACATAAAAAATTTCTCCATTATAATTTTTTAACTTTAAGTCAACTGGGAACTCATTTGATAGAGGTCTAATTATTAAATCAGCGTTTATCTTTTTTGCAATATCCAAAATAAACAACTGTAAGTCCCTTGGAGGTCTTATTGAATATATCAAATCAGTATTTGTATAAATGGATAAATTTGGGCTAAATACATTATCAACAAATCCATTTAATCCTTCTTTTTTTGCATTTTCTATGGCATTTCTATTTATATCAACAACACAAACATCAAAAAACTCATGTAGTTTTTTGGCAATATTGATATTGAATCCTACACCAATCTCAACAATCTTTTTATAGTTGTTATTTTTTGCATAGTTAAAAATAAACTCAAAAATAACATTTTCATTCATTGCATCACCTTGCAAAATCAAAATGTATTAATATATCTATGTATAAATAAACCATTGGGGGAGAACATGAGGGGGCTAATCTTTTTGTCGATTCTTTTATTGGCAACTATATGCGGATGTGTGGAAAAGAAAATAACAAACGAAACTGAGGATGATACTGTGAGTGTTTTAATTGTAATAGCACCAAAAGATTTTAGAGATGAGGAGTTATTTGAACCTTTGCAAATATTTAAAGAGAATGGGTTTAATGTTGAGGTTGTCTCAACAACAAGAGGAGAACACGTAGGGATGCTTGGGGGTAAGATAACAACAACCAAAACCATAGATGAGGTTAATGCAAAGGACTATGATGCTATAGTAATTGTTGGGGGAATTGGTTCTAAAGAATACCTCTGGGATAATGTTGAGTTGCAGGAACTTGTTAAAGAATTCTACAATGATGGCAAAGTCGTTTCTGCCATCTGCTTATCTCCAGTAGTTTTAGCAAGGGCGGGGATTTTAAAGGATAAGGAGGCAACAGTATATGCAGCAAAAGAAGCAATTAAAGAACTTGAAAAACATGGGGCAACCTATGTCGATAAAGGTGTTGTTGTGGATGGAAATATCGTAACTGCAAAAAACCCTAACTACGCTAAGGATTTTGGGTTAGAGATTGTGAAATTACTCAAAAAATAAAAATTATTATTTTTTATTACTTTTTTGTATTTTTGTAAGATATTTATAACGTTAAATTTTTATATTAAATTTAATTTCATAAAATTATTACTACAGTACGGGTATCATTGTTTAAGACAAATTTAATACAAAACTATTTTAGGTGAAGTCATGCTTTTATTAGTAAGTCCTAAGGATGTAAATGAGGCAATTGAGGCGATAGAAGGAGGAGCAGACATAATAGATGTAAAAAATCCAGTAGAGGGTTCCCTTGGAGCAAATTTCCCATGGGTAATTAAAGAGATTAGAGAAGTTACTCCAAAAAACCTACTTGTGAGTGCAACAATAGGGGACGTCCCATACAAGCCAGGAACTGCTGCCCTTGCTGCAATGGGTGCTGCAATAAGCGGGGCAGATTATATAAAAGTTGGTTTATATGGAACAAAATCTTACAATCAGGCAGTTGATTTAATGAAAAAAGTTGTTAAAGCGGTTAAAGATATTGACGAAAATAAAATTGTTGTTGCAGCAGGATATGCTGATGCTTATAGAGTTGGTGCTGTTGAACCCCTCGTTATCCCAAAGGTTGCAAGGGATAGCGGTTGCGATGTTGCTATGTTAGATACTGCAATTAAAGATGGAAAAACATTATTTGACCATTTAGACAAAGAAACTTTAAGAGAGTTTGTTGAAGAGACCCATAGGTATGGATTAAAGTGTGCTTTAGCAGGTTCAATAAAGAAAGAACATATTCCAATATTAAAAGAGATTGGATGTGACATTGTTGGTGTTAGGGGAGCAGCATGCACAAAAGGAGATAGGAATGAGGGTAGAATTGAGAGAGAATTAGTCAAAGAGTTAGTTGAACTCTGCAGACAATAATCCAACTTTTTTAAGTGCAATTGTGTGCCCTGGTGGTCTAGTCAGGATATGATTCAGGACTGCGGATCCTGAGGTCGCGGGTTCAAATCCCGCCCAGGGCACCAATCATCCCTTTGATGAAACTTTTTTAAAAGTTTCAGGTCAGTGCATCCAATTTGGATGAAACTTTTCTAAAGTTTCATATAGAAGCTAAGAGGCATTGCTGAGCGAAGCGAAGCAATGCATCCGATTTGGATGAAACCTTTTTTAAAGGTTTCTTTTAAAGGTTTCTGATGAAACTAAACCGTAAGGGTTGGGCTATGAAAACTGAAAGGTTTTCATTCAACTTTTTAAAAGTTTCGTTTGAATTTCGCCCAGAGCACCATTTTTAAGGAATTTTTAAAGAATATTTAAAAAATCTACGTGGTATTTGCATCTTTTTGGAGCATATTTTTAATGATAATAAAATTTAAAACATTAAAATTAAAACATAAAAACACTGAAATTTGAATTTAGAAAAGATCCAAAAAAATAAATGGTAAAATGAGTATTTATTTGAACTTCAAAAAAACAAAAGAAGAATTATTATGATTTATTGAGAGAATTTATTTGAAAGATTAATAACTGAATTTTTACAACCTGACAGGGATGCCTCTCTCTTTTAAGTAAAGTTTTATTTCTTCAACCGTATATTCCCTATAATGCAAAATACTCGCCATTAATGCAGCATCTGCTCTCCCATACTCAAATGCCTCATAAACATGCTGAGCATTTCCACAACCACCACTTGCTATTACTGGGAGTTTGGTATTTTCTGATATTGCTTTTGTTAACATTAAGTCATATCCATTTTTTGTTCCATCTGCGTCCATACTTGTTAATAATATTTCCCCAGCCCCTAACTCTTCAACTTTTTTTGCCCATTTAACTGCGTCTATTCCTGTTGCCTTCCTTCCTCCATAAATATAAACTTCAAACCAACAGTATCCATTTTCTGTTTTAACAATGTATTTGTCCTGATTTTCTTCCTTATCCAAATCTTCCTCACTTACGTAATGTCTTTTAGCGTCTATTGCAACAACAACACATTGAGAACCAAAAATATCTGCTGCTTCCTTTACTAAGTTAGGATTTTTTACAGCAGCAGTGTTTACTGATATCTTATCTGCCCCAGCTCTTAAAATTCTCCTAAAATCATCTACTGATTTAACTCCGCCTCCAACTGTTAGAGGGATAAATACTTGCTCAGCAGTTCTCTCAACCAAATCAATTAAAATATCTCTCTTTTCATAAGAGGCAGTAATGTCTAAAAAAACAATCTCATCTGCCCCCTGCTCATCGTAAATCTTTGATAACTCAACAGGATCTCCAGCATCCCTCAAATTTAAAAATTTTGTCCCTTTAACAACTCGTCCATCCTTAATATCTAAGCATGGGATTATTCTTTTTGTTAGCATCGTTTCACACCTCAGCATTCAAAAATATTGATCAAAAATATTGATTGAACTAAAATCTATAAAAATAAAGTTTTGATATTTTGGAGGTTGTCGAAAATAGGTTATTATGGCAACGATTTAACATATTTGCAATATCTAATACATGTGGTTTTTAAGTTGTATTTTTATATTTGGGAAATATATGTTCAATATCCTTTTCGCTTTCTATGATTTTTATTCTTTACCTATATATTTTGTTTTTTCCTACTTTATATTCGTATTGAATGCATAAACATTACTATAGTCGTTCTACAAAATATAGCCATTATTTACAACTTCGAACCGAAGGTTCGAGCAGCGTCCACTGCAACCTTCGGTTGCAGGGAAGTTGAATAACGTAGTTATTCAACTAAATCTTTGATTTCGCCTAATCGAACCGTAAGGTTCGAGCAGCGAAAACTCCGCAGGAGTTTTCGCCTAATAAAATTTCAATTTTAAGTAAGTTTAACAAAACTCCAATTTAAATTAGAGTTATGTTAACTGTCATTTAAATTGTAGAACGACTATAATTGATGGCAAAACCAAAGGTTTTGCCTTAAATAACCTTTACTCTTCTTAAAAATTTTGAAATATAGTATGAATCTTTAACACATTAATTATAATTTTATTCTTCATCTTCTGCTAATCCCATCAATTCTTTGGCAAGTTTTAGAGCCCTCATTGCAGCTAAATCTTTTTCTATGTAAACATGTGCTAAATCCTCTGCTAAGTAAATCAACTCTCTACCAAACTTAGATTTAATTTCCACAACTGGCTTGTTGAGAGCCCACTGTTCCTCAACCTTTTTATCGTATGGAAGAAGGGCAATGACATTATCTAAAATATCTTCAAAATCAACAATTCCCCTGTATTTATTGATGATGGTTCCTGTAACTCCTATGCCTATAGCCGTCAATAATTCCTGTGTCTTTAGAGTATTGACAATTCCTGGAATGCTATCTTCACCAACAATTATCATCTTGTTTATGAGTTTTTTATCAATTGATGAGAAAAGAAGATTTCCTTCTGTAATGTTTGGAGGCAAGTCAAATATTATTATATCGTAGGTCTCCTCAAGGATATCAACCATCTCTGCGAACCTTTCAAAGTCCATATCTGCATTGAATGCATCTGGCGATACATCACTAGGGATTATGGCTAAATTGTTGTAGGTGTGGATTACCTCATCCAAACTACTGTTACCTGAAAGGTATGAATTTAGGTTGTGAGGGTCATTTTCATATCCAAACAAAATTCCGCTTGTTCCTGCGTATAAATCACAATCTATATAGATTGTTTTTGCTTTTTCGCTGAGATAGTACGCAAGATTAATAGCTACTGTGGTCTTTCCAGTTCCTCCTTGCAAATTATAAAAACCTAATCTCATTATATACCACCTACTTTTGAACAAAATTTTTTAAGAATCATGCTGTTAAATGCTATTAATTAAGGATTAAATTCTTTGGAGGATTGCTTATTACAAATCTGCAGGCATCTTTGTTGTATTCTTCAATTTGTAATTTGTAATTGTTGTCTTTTAGGATGTCATATAAGCTTTTATTTACATAAACTGTTATTTTTATTCCATTATTTGACTTTAAGTGGATTGTATTATTCTCAATTGTTATGCTATTTTTTCTATAGGAGTTTATCCAATTGACATAATCTCTGAAAGATGTTATGTATGTGTAGTTATCTTTCAATTTGTTTATGAGGTCGTAATCATATTTCATTATATCCGCAATATAGATGCCAAATTCCTCCCCGCTTGGAGGTATGTAAATCTCATCAATATAATTTACTCCATAAATTTTTTCAGTAGATAATCCTGGAATTTTGATTATTGTTATACCATTTTCTTCTTCAATATTTTTTTTACCTGGGATTACCATGTATTTTATTTTTCCATTAGGGTTTAATTTCCAATATGCATCTTCAACATCCCTTCCAAAAATTATATCTAATAGTGTTTTATCATTTGAGAATAGCAACAATCCACTAACATTTTTTGTTAATGCATATCCATAGTTTTTAACATACCAGTGGCTGAAGTATCTGTATTTATTTTCATTTATCTCTGAGTTGTTATACATTGGCAAGTATTCACCTTCATACATCCAGTGTGGATTTATGCAGTAGTTGTTATCTCCTTCCCAATATTTTTCATCTGTTGAGTAGTAGTAGATATTTTCTGACTTTGGCCCCTTATTCCAATACCCAACATCCTCAGTTCCAGAATAGGATATAGTTTGTGGGTAATAATCACCAATTGGGTCGTTTTGGAAGGTTTCAGGAGCTTTGTCAAAGTAGATTAGTGGATAGTAACTTGCAGCAAGGATGTCTATATTTTTATTTTCAGAGTCTTTTGATGGTTTGTAGTATATGTGAGTGTAGTTACCCCACCATTTTTTGAACCAATATTGGTTTAAAAGTATTTTTTCGTCATCTTCTAATGATGATTTTTTAATTATCTCAATATTTTCAGAACCTGTTGTGATATAGGTAACGTTAAAGTTCATAATTTCTGATAATTTTTTAATAATTGCTATTTTTTTGCTTATTTCTTCATCGTCTCTAACCTCTACAGGTATTCTCCTTCCAGCAACGACGACAGCACTTTCTCCATTAGGATTTGGGATTATTTTTTCCACAACAACACCACTGACTACAACATGTTTGTGGTATGGAGGAACTTTGTTTATGTATGCAAAGATTCCTCCTTTTTTAGCGACATATTCTCCAACAACATCCAATATTGCCTTATCATTTTTGTCGATAGTTTGTGGGATGAATAATTTTTTATCATATACCTCATAAACTGGCGGATTTTCGCTAATCTTTACCCCTCTAACAATAAAATTCTCTATATATTTTTTACCATCTTTACTATAAACAAAAATTGGTTCTATACTTTTAAAAGTTTTATTGCCTGGGATTGCACTTGGAGAGATGTGATAGTTGTTATAGACATTAATAGCCGGTAATATTTTACTCATTTTCTCATTACATTCAAAATCTTTATCAATGTAAAATACTACAATGCTATCTGATGATAAGTAATAAGAAACGTTGTTTATTGAAGATATTGGGACAAAATATACGGGAATTGTTGATGTCCACTTGTATGGAATATTTGCACTTGATATATTCATCAACATAAACAATACGATTAAAAAAATGGTTTTGTTAGTTTTCATGGTATCACCAACGTATCCGTATATGCTAATAAAACCTTAGTAATATTTTAATATTTATGTTTTTTTGAAGTTTAAATGAAGCTTAAATATATACTTATTCTGTAAATGAGTGCCATTAAATTTTTTCAATTTTAACAAATATCCATTTATAGTCATGTGCAGAAGACATACGGCAAAACCTTTGGTTTTCCGTTAAATTTTGATATGGGGGATATAACATCTTAAAAATTTATTGCAGTTTTAGTTTAAATTATAATTCACTTGACTATATTACATTAGTGGTAGGTGATTATTATGAAAAAATTAGTAATTCTAATTCACTCATGTTCATTCAAGATTGCCTATATAAATAGTGTGCTGTTATCGTGGCTTTGCGGGCTGGTGCATATAAAAAATTGTCAATGGTAAAACTTGTTATCTATAGGTAATGATGTTTGAAGATGAGCGATTTACAAAATATGGTAATCTAACGAGAACCCAAATTATCTTGAAATTTGCATAGACCCCAGCTCACAGGTTATTTATAGTCGTATGCGTTAAAATTATTTGGCAAAACCTTCGGTTTTGCCGTATATCTTTGGCAAAATCCCTTGGATTTTGCCGCATATATAAAAAATTAATATTCACAAAAATAAATCATAAATAAATCATAAAATTTAAATATTACTTTGGCTAAAATTATTACTATAATGCTTTTTTGTGGTTTTTTTTTTAAATATTCAATTTGGGGGTGAATTTATGAAAGTGGCTGTATATGGAGCAGGAAATCAGGAGTTATATGTGAATAAGTTACGTTTGCCTGAAACTTATGGGGGGGCTCCACCTTACGGTGGCAGTAGAATGGCTATTGAGTTTGCCAAAGCGGGACACGAAGTTTATTTGGCAGAACCAAATAGAAATATGCTTACAGATGAAATGTGGAAAGTTGTTGAAGATGCAGGAGTTAAAGTTGTTTCAGATGATATTGAAGCTGCAAAAAATGCGGAAATTGCAATACTTTTCACACCATTTGGTAAAAAGACTTTTCAAATAGCTAAGAATATTCTCCCCTACCTACCACAAAATGCAGTAATTGCGAATACATGTACAGTTTCTCCTATTGTTTTATATTCTATGTTGGAAGTTGATTTAAGGACAAAAAGAAAGGATGTTGGTATTACATCAATGCACCCAGCAGCAGTTCCAGGAACTCCTCAACATGGACACTATGTTATAAGTGGGAAGGCAACTGATGGAACATGCTATGCCACAGAAGAGCAGGTAAATAAATGTGTCGAGTTGGCAGAAAGTGCAGGCAAAAAGGCTTATGTTGTTCCAGCGGATGTTTCATCAACTGTTGCTGATATGGGATCTCTCGTTACAGCCGTTGCTCTTGCAGGAGTTTTGGATTACTATACAGTTGGTAAGAAAATCATAAATGCTCCAGAAAAAATGATAGAAAAGCAGATCATTATGACATTGCAAACTATGGCTTCCCTTGTTGAAACTTCAGGGGTAAAAGGATTGCTAAAAGCTCTAAATCCAGAGTTATTGATAAGATCAGCTTCATCAATGCATCTATTAAAAGATCAAAAGGACTTAGATGCTGCATTGGAAATATTATCTAATTTAAATGATGATTTGAAAAAAGAAATGGAAAATGCTGAGATAAAACCAACAACATTGGTCGCTGCACAGTCCCTTGTTAAAGAACTTGAGACGTTAATGGGTGGGGCTGCAGCAAAAGGAGCAATTAAAAGGAGTATGAGAAAACTTTTTGAATAACAATTTAGCGGGAAATTATGTCAAAAGAAAAAAGAAAAAATGAAATAAAAGTTGTTGTAGTAGGTTCAAGTGATGTCGGGAAAACAACACTGATGGAAAATCTTATAGGGAAGATTGGTAAGGTTGAGTATAAAGGAACAACAGTAGCAATTGATTATGGGTCTATTGAGATAAATAATAAGAAAATTCATTTCTTTGGAACTCCCGGTCAGAAGAGATTTGAGTTCATGAGGGATATAGCTTTGAATGGAGCAGATTTTGTTGTGCTTGTTATTGATGCCACAGTTAGTTTGGGGGGTGTTGATAGAGAGATTATAGACGCATTAAAAAATAAGGGCATTCCATATCTAATATTTATAAATAAAACGGACCTCGTGGAGAAATCAAAAATAGAAGAAATAAAGAATGAATTAAAATCCTTAAATGTGGATATTCTTGAAGGCTCTGCATTAAATAGGGAAGGCATTGATAAAATTGTAGGTTGTATTTTATCGCAAGTTAATTAACTTTAAATAAAAAATTTAATAAAAAATTAAAAATAAATAAATAAAATATATTTATATACAAAATTGTTTTTGAGGTGAAACGAATGATTGATAGAATATTAGCAGATTTAAATAGAACAGAGGGTATAAAAGGTTCTATGGTTGTTGGTAAGGATGGTTTAGTAATCGCAGCCCAACTACCCTCAAACATAGACAGTGAATTAGTTGGTGCTATGGCTTCTGCTGCATTTGGGGCTGCGGAAAGAACTGCTGCAGAGATTGGACAAGGAAAATTAGAGCAAGCAATGATTGAGAGCGAATTTGGAAAAACCTTAATGACTGATGCTGGGGAAGGAATTTTAGTAGTTTTAACTGATGCAAAAGTAAATTTGGGGTTAATTAGGATATCTATGAAAAGAGCAGCTGAAAAAATCAAAAATGCATTTTAAATAAAAGTTTTAATTTTTACCTTCTACAGTATTATAATCTTGAAACATATAAATATATTATTTTTAAGGTAAATTTTATATATCCTTATTGTAATATCATTCTGGGCTATGTTTATTGAGTATAATTTTTGTTTTTTGTTGTTATCATAGTTAAGAAATTAGGTGATTGTTATTAATTGTTTTTTAAAATTTTAAAAGTTGGGTTTGGCTTGTATTGTTATTAATATTTAATTTATTTTATGATATTTAGATAAAAGACATTATACTTAAGAATTATTAAAGCGAAAATCAAAAAGTAAAATAGTAGTTTGAATGTTTGAAGTATTGTGGGGGGAGATTGTGTATTACGTCCACAAAGAAATTGAAGATCCGTACAAGACAGGATTAGATATGGCGTATGAAGTGTCTAACAAAATAAAAAATCCATCTCTAATGATTCTATTAACATCACTCACAAAAAAAGAAGATATTGCTGAGTTATTAAATGGGTTAAAATCTAAGATAGATGTTTCAAAGTTGATTGGTTGCACCACTGCTGGAGAATTTTCTGAACATAAATTTACCCAAAATGGGGCATTGTTAATAGTGTTTGATGAATATTGTAAAATGGCTATTGAATATAAGAAAATTAATAATAATGATTCAAAAAATCTTGGAATTTCTTTGGCAAAGAGCGTATTAAAAAAATTAAAGAATATCAGTTCAAGAATCTCGTTAGATGAGAAATTAGTTGGTTTTGTGTTTTTTGATTGGAATTCAGACAGTGAAAATGAAATTATAGGTGGTATAAGTAATGTTTTAAGTGGTGTCCCAATTATTGGAGGCACATCTGGAGATTGTTTTAAGTTTGAGAAGACATTCCAAATATACCAAGATAAGGTCTTAGAAAACTCGGTAGTTATGGCTTTGGGTATATGTTCCAAAAAAATGGATGTTATATACGGACATGGGTATAAACCAACACAATACTATGCGAGAGTTACAAAAGCTGAAGGAAATGTTGTATATGAACTTGATGGAAAACCTGCATTTGAAGTATATGCAAAAATGATAAGTGACCATACGAAAATCCCCTATGAAGAGATCGTTAAAAAATTTAAACCACAAAACTTCAAAAATCTTGATCTTGCCTTGTTGTATCCGTTAGGTGTTCATGACACTTATGGGAACTACCACATAAAATTCTTAAAGAGCGTTGAAGGAAATGCCCTTGTTTTGATGCACAAGGTTAAAGAAGGAACTTTTTTGGTTATGATGGAGACTACCCCAGAAAATACAAGAAAATCTCGAGAAGAAGCCATAGAAAAAATAAAAAACAAATTTAAAAACCCAATAATATTTGTAATTGATTGTGCATGTAGGTGGGTTATAGAAAATTCTATAAGTGGAAGAATTTGTAGGATTCAAACCACAAGCGGAAATACCTTACAGCCCCCTGAAAATAACAGTATTTTTCAGCGGCCATCACTAAATATTAAGGAAAATTTGTGGGGACAGTGTAGTGTTGGATTTTTGAGTTATGGTGAGAGCATAATAAAAGGCACGTTGTCTTACCATAATACTTTAACTTTCGTGGGGTTGGTAATAGATTCGGCTGATGAAAGAATAAATTGGAAAGAAGAGTTAAAATATTTTGAATTTTCGGATGATGAAGTTGAAGTAATTTCTCTGCTTATTGGCAAAAAATTAACAGCAAAGGAAATGTTGGAAAAAGTTCGTATATCCCAAACGAAACTCTATCAAATCCTGAATGAATTGGAAAATAGGGGTATAATACGTTCAGATGAAGGAAAACCAAAAAAATTTTATATTGACAATTTAAAAGAGGTTTTAGAACGAATACACTTAGAGTTGGAAAATCAATATCATTTCAAAAAGAAAAAAAGAAAGGAATTATTATCTAAATTATAATATATTTAGTTTTGTTAATGTTTATTACATTGTCGCCATTTTTCAGATTTTACGAAAATGAAAAAAAATAGAAAAGTATATATACGAAAAATAGGGTTATGTATAATATGGGGGTGCTCAATTTTTTAATTTGGCAGTGAGGTGGGGGGTGCTATCCTACACCGATATTGCAATATTAATGTTTGCTCTTCATTTTTATCACAATTTAAAATTAATTTAAATTTGCTTTTTTTAGATTTGCTTTTTTAGTATGTTTACAATTTCGATGATGTTATCTTTATCAATATTTAAAACATCCATCTTTTTTATCTCCACAACAATTCCATTTCTAAGGATTCTATCGTATAGTGGACATTTTGTGATTATAGATTTTCCATTGTCTAATTTTACACGACTATCTACAAATTTTGCAACCTCGCGAGGATTTTCATATTCTAAGAATACACAGACCCCATCTTTATCTTTGAAGTATGCATTCTCCATTTCACTTTTTATGATGTTTGAGAAATAGACGCATTTTTTATATACTTTTTTTGCATTTTTTGCCTCTTCTTTCATCAAACCAAAGAAATTTGGGACTTTGTATGTTTTAATCAATGCATTTAGCTCATCTAATTTATTTACTTTTTTTAATTCTTCCTTTATTTCTTCATCAAATGCCAAAAATCCACCATACTCGCAGTTTATAATTTTTGGACTTCCCATTGAACATACAACTATGTCCCCATACCCACAATCATCCCCTATTTTTCCAGAGACATCCTCCACAAACAAAATTCCAAACTCTTCACAAACCTTTTTTATTTCTTTTAATGGTTGGGGTGCAAGATATCCAGCAAGAGATGTTAAAAATAGTGCTTTTGGATTGTATTTTTCAATACTACTTATTAATTCTTCAATATCTACAACTCCAAGATTTGTTTTTATTTTTATGGGATTTAGGTTTAGCATTTTTGGATATCTTAGGAATCCTCTCCAACCACCCATGTCGGGAATAAGGATGTTTCCTTCTCCAAGAATATCTTTTACTATTTTTGATGCTATGAAAATAGCAGCATTTCCAGAAGGTAAAATTTTTATATTATCTTCATTTTTCCTTTTTTTTAGTAAATGAGACAAAACTAATTTTAAATGCTCTTCCTCTCCCTCTACATTTATTTTACCTTCTAAACATGGGGTTCTGTGAGGTATTATCATAATTATCACCATAAGTTTATATATTAGTTTTTCTAATAATGAATACAACAATATTAATGTTACATTCATATCCTAATTAGATCATCATGGTGGTTAAAATGGATCCAAAGATAAGTTACTTCCAAACATTCCTTGTTGCTGCTAAGACAAAAAGCTTTTCAAAGGCCGCAAAGAAACTTGGGGTTACGCAAGGGACTGTAAGTAATCATATAGCAGCATTGGAGAAGTTTTTTGATGCTCAGTTATTTTTAAGGACACCTGAAGGTGTGGATTTAACTCCAGAAGGAAAAATATTGTATGAACACTCTGAAAAGATATTGGATTACATAAACAATGCTAAGCAACAGATGAGAATTTTACATGAGCATCCAGAGGGAACAATAAGGGTTGCAGCAAGTACAACACCTGGAGAACATATACTTCCAAGTATTATAAGAGAGTATAGGAAAGAATTTAAGGATGTTGACTTCGAAATAACCATAACTGATTCAGAGAAATGCTTCAAAATGCTTGAAGAAGGTAGTGCAGATATTGCTGCTGTTGGGCATTTATATGATAAAAATTATGATTATGTTGTTATAGGGAAGGATAGGCTTGTTTTAATTGTTCCTCCAAATCATCCACTTGCTAAGAAAGGAGTGGCAACATTATCTGATATCTTAAAAGAGGATTATATAGATAGAGAAAAAGGTTCTGGTACAAGAGAAGTGATAATAAATGCTCTCCAAGATAGAGGATATTCAATAATGGATTTGCATGTTGTTATGAGTTTGGGTAGTACTTCTTCTGTTATAACTGCTGTTTCAGAAGGTTATGGAATAAGTATAATATCAGAGATTGCTGCAAAGAAAGCCGCAGAGGCAGGATTGGTTAAAATAGTTCCTGTTGAAGATTTGGATTTAACAAGGTATCTATACTTAGTAAAAGGAAAGAGACCAAAAAATCCAAGTGCTGTTAAATCTTTCTGGGATTTTGTATCTGAATAACATTATTATAGTCCGTTTGTAGTTTTTTACACTTATTTAACTACAATAATAAAATTTTTAAAAAACAATAATTATGCATAAAATTTTATAGTGTTCCTAATCTAATAAAGTATAGTCGTTCTACGAAATATAACACATCCACAAATCTTAAATTTCAATTTCTAAGCAAATTTAATAAAATTCTAATTTGAATTTGAGTTATGCTAAATGTCATTTATAGTTGTGTGCGCTAAGAGTTTAGGCGAAAACTTCTGTGGAGTTTTCGCTGCTCGAACCTTTTTTAAAGGTGTTAGAGAATAATTTATCTTTTTATTTCATTGAAAATTGTGGTCATTTATAAATGCAAACTACCCTATATTTTTCAAAAAACAAAAACATATAAAAGTGTGTTGTGGAATTATTATATTAAAAACTAAGTATTAAAAAATTAAGTAAAAACTAAAAATATAGTCAATTTCTTTTAGTCTTAGTGATATAGGTGAGATTATGTTTAGGGCAGTAATTAGTGAAGCTAAGGAATTCAAAAAGGTTATAGATGCCGCAAGCAATCTTTTAGATGAGATTTGCTTTGAAGTTAATGAAGAGGGTATAAAAGCGAGGGCAATGGATCCAAGTCATGTTGCCTTAGTAAGTATAGATATACCAAAAGAGGCATTTGAGGAATATGAGGCAGACGTTCATGATATCGGTGTTGACTTAGAGGCATTTAAAAAGATAATGAATAGGGCAAAGGCAAAAGACAAGTTAATTTTGGAGTTGGATGAAGAGAAAAATAAATTAAATGTGATATTTAAAGGGGCTGCTACAAGAAAATTTGCCCTCGCTTTGTATGATGTCTCATCATCAAACCTCCAAGTTCCAGATATTGAGTATCCAAATGAAATCTTAATTAAAGCAGGTCCATTTGTTGATGCGTTGAAGGATGCGGATTTGGTAAATGACCATGTAACTTTAAAAGTTGAGGATGGTAAGTTCATTGTTTATGCAAAAGGGGATTTGAACGAGAGTGAGACAATCTTTGAGGAAGATAGTGAGAGTATTATCAGCATGAACATTGGAGAAAATGCAAAGAGCACTTTCAACCTTGAGTATTTAAGAGATATGACAAAGGCAGCATCATCAAGTGATATTTTAAAAATATACTTGGGAACAGACATGCCTGTTAAGATTGAGTATGATGTTGCTGGAGCTAATTTGACATTTTTACTCGCTCCAAGGATCGAATCATAATCCTTTTTACCTTTTTTATATAAATCCAAATTGTGGTTGTTATGTATGAAAAAATAAAAAATTTATTTTTTGAGGAGATAAAATCTGATGATTTGCTAAATCTTTCCGAAAATTTTTATGAAGATGCAAGGGAGTATCTAAAAAATAATGATGATGAAAAAGAGGTGGAAAGGGCCAAATATTATCTAAGGGAACTGAGAAAATTAAGGATATATAAGGCACTTTATGGAGACAGAACAAATTTGTTGGAAGAAGAGAGGGAGATTTTAAGTCTCATTGAAGATATCGAGTATAAAAAGGAAGAAGAAGTTCCTAAAACTGAGGATTTGATTGAAGAAAATGTTGAAGATGAGGTTGTAGGGGAGGATTTGGGGTTTGATGATACCATAGAAGAAAGTTATGAAAATTTTGAGGATGGAGAAAACGAAGAAGTTGGTGAGGATGTTAGTAGGGATATTGAGAATGTAAATGCACAACCAAAACATATAAATATAAAAAAAGATATTGATGTTGTAAGGGTTATTCATAACTTCCCTGCTTTTACAGATGGGGATTATTGTTATATGTTAAAGAAGAATGATGTTGTAGCATTAAACAGGGAGATAGCAACGATTTTGGAGAAACACAATATAGTGAAGAAGGTGAATGTTTATGAAAATGAAAAAAAGGATAAGAAGATACTGTCCATACTGTAAAAAACACACAGAGCACATTGTAGAGAGAGCAAAAAAGAGAAAAGCAAGTGAATTAACTTGGGGTCAAAGACAATTCAGAAGAGTTTTAAGAGGTTATGGAGGTTACCCAAGACCTTTACCAGACAACGCTAAGCCAACAAAGAAGTTGGACTTAAGATACAAATGTACAGTTTGCGGTAAGATGCACACAAGAGCAAATGGTGGATTTAGGGTAAGTAAATTTGAATTAGTAGAGTAAATTTGTAATTTAATATGTAGAAACACTAAAAATTAAATTAAACAAGGTGGGAGCATGGACTTGATACCAACACCAAGAAGTAAATTTTTAAAAGTCCAATGCCCAGAGTGCAACAACGAGCAAGTAATATTTGGGTGCCCTTCAACAGTTGTAAAATGTTTAGTTTGCGGTAAAGTATTAGCAGAGCCAAGAGCATCAAAAGGATTAATCAAGGCAAAAATTTTAGAAGTCTTAGGATAATTTTTTTATCTTTTTATTTGGCTCTTTTGTTTTAATTAGAAATTTAAAGGTTTTTCTTTTATTTTTGGTTGTTGTTGCTGTATTTTTGGAAATCATGTTTTTTTGAAGTACATTTTGAGAAAATAAAAAATCTAAGAAATATTTATATATGTTTGGCTTTAAAATTTAAGTATAATCAAAAACTAAATTTAATTGGTAATTAGATGGTTTTGTTATCAAAAATTGTTATTATTGGAGGTGTTTTTATGAGAAGAGATTTTCCAGAAGAGGGAGATATAGTCATTGGAACAGTTATTGATGTTAAACCATTTGGGGCATTTGTTGAGCTCTTAGAATACCCTGGGAAGGAAGGGATGGTACACATTTCAGAAGTTTCATCAGGTTGGATTAAGAATATTAGGGATTACATTAAAAAAGGCCAGAGGGTTGTGGCAAAAGTAATGAGAGTCAATAAAGAAAAAGGGCAGATAGATTTATCATTAAAGAGAGTCACTGAACAACAGAAAAGGGCAAAAGTACAAGAATGGAAGAGGTTCCAAAGAGCAGAAAAAATGCTCGAAATGGCTGCACAGAAGTTAGGAAAAAGTTTAGAAGAGGCTTGGGAAGAGGTTGGTTATTTGTTGGAGGAAGAGTTTGGAGAACTTTACAGTGCTTTTGAGGGCCTTGTTATTGAGGGTAAGGATTTATTGGCTGATTTGGATATTCCACAAGAGTGGGTAGATGTATTATATGAGATTGCAAAAGAAAACATTGAATTAACAAACGTTAAGGTTGAAGGGTTTGTTGAATTGAAATCCTTAGCACCGAATGGAGTTAAAATTATTAAAAAGGCATTAACAAATGCTTTAAAAGCAAATCCATACGAGGACGTTGAGGTTAAGATAACCTATGTTGGTTCACCAAAATATAGAATAGAGGTTATCGCTCCAGATTATAAGAGTGGGGAAGAAGTTTTAAAGAAGGTTGCTGATAAGGCAATAGAATACATGGAAAAACACGGTGGGGAAGGAAAATTCTATAGAGAATAAGAAAATCATAATTAATTTTATTTTTATTTTAATTGATTTTAGTTGCTTTTTGTCTTGTTTTTAATAAGTTCAAAATGTGAGACAATGAGAATGAAAAAATGCTTAAAATGTGGGAGATATACTTTAAAAGAACTTTGTCCCAATTGTGGAGAAAAGACTATGGTTCCAAAGCCTCCAAAGTTTTCTCTGGAGGATAGATACGGAAAATATAGAAGGATGCTTAAAAAATCCTTAAAGAATAAAAATTAATTTTTTGGGATAAGATGCAGTTGAGGTTATCTTCTGGAAAAATAATAGATGAGAAGGTTCATGAAATTGGCATAATTGCACTTGGCTCTTTTTTGGAGAATCATGGTTCTGCTCTACCAATAGACACAGATGCAAAGATTGCCTCATATATTGCTTTAAAAACTGCTATTTTGACAGGAGCAAAGTTTTTAGGGGTAGTTATTCCTTCAACAGAATATCATTATGTTAAACATGGAATACATAATACACCAGAGGAAGTTGTTGATTTTATAAAATTTTTGGTAAAGGAGGGTAAAAAAATAGGTATAAAGAAGTTTTTGATTGTTAATTGTCATGGAGGGAACGTTTTAATTAAAGGGTTTTTGGAAAACTTAGAAAAGGAGTTTGATGTTGAGATAAAGATGAAGAACATAACATTTACCCATGCCGCAACTGAGGAGGTTTCTGTTGGTTATGTTGTTGGAATAGTTGATGAAAATAAACTGGATGAGCATACTTTCAATAAATACCCTGAAATTGGCATGGTTGGATTAAAAGAGGCGAGGGAAAATAACAAATTTATAGATGAGGAGGCAAAGGTTGTTGAGAAAGAGGGTGTTAAAATAGACAAAAAACTTGGAGAGAAAATTTTAAACCAAACTATTAAAGAATGTGTTGAAATTGTTAAATTATGGGTTGTTAAAGGGAATGGCTGCTAATTTTATATTTCAAAACAATAATTAGCATATGTGTACTATTTCCTTACACACATACCAACAACAATAGTTATGTACTATCAAAGATATATGTTATAACTAAAAATAACAAAAAAGGTGTTACTATGCCCCCCATTGATTGTATTGTTGAATCGTTTATTGAAACACATGGCAAATTAATCAATGCTAAAACTCCTATTATACATACCATTGGTTATGAAGGAAGATCGTTGGATGAGTTTATACAAACATTGAAAGAGCATAACATTCACGCCGTTGTAGATGTTAGGGAACTTCCACTAAGTAGGAAAAAAGGGTTTTCAAAAACAAGACTATCAAACATTTTAAATAATAATGGTATTGAATACACCCACATGAAAAATCTTGGGGCTCCTAAGGAATTAAGAAACGGACTTAAATCTAAAAAAATGACATATAAAGAGTTTTCAATACTATATAAGAAACACCTAAATGAACAGGCAGATAGTCTGAAAAAATTGCTTGAATATGCATTATCCAAATCCTGCGTGTTAATGTGTTATGAGAGGGATTGGAAAGTATGCCATAGAAGGATAATAGTTGAATATATGAGAAACGCAGGGTTTGAGGTGATTCATATTTGAAAGAACGGTTGTTGGTTCTTGCAAAAGCCGCACCTGTTCAAAGTGCTAAGTATCGTTATTTAGTATGTGTGGCAGGGATTACCGAATCAGGTGAATGGAGGAGAATATTTCCAATACCTTGGGAAGTATTTAGTGGAAAAAGTAAAAATAAATTTACGAAAAAACAGTGGATAGAATATGAACTTGTAGAAGATAAAAGCCCTGATGGTCGTCCAGAGAGTAGAAAAATTAAAAAACAAAGTATTACTCCTTTACACACTGAGAGCTATAAATCTATTAAAAAGTTATTGGAAGAAAGACTTACAGATATGGAAACTTTGCAAAATAAAAAACGACAAGAATGTTCATTAGGTGTTGTAAAACCAATTATTAAAGATATGGTATGGACAGATAGAGAAGTATCATCTAAGGATGATGTAACACAATTGACATTGGATGGAACCGAATTTATTAGATTAGAGCCACTTGATAAAAAATTCCAATATGTATTTAAATGCTCACCCACTTGCCCAACCGAACATAAGATTATGTGTGAAGATTGGGAAATTGAAGAACTATATAGAAAACTAAAAAAGAAGTATGATGAAAATAAAGCATGTAATTTAGTTAGAGATAAATTTTTAAATAAAATTTATTATGAGGGTCATACTTATTTTATTGTTGGAACACATAATCGTTGGAATACATGGCTTATTGTTTCAGTATTATATCCTAAAAAAGAAGATCTTAAAATATTATCTATAAAATCATTAGATGAGTTTATGTAAATATTATAATGTTCTTCCATGTAATCTTATTAATGTTGAGGTGGGGATTATGGATCGCTCATCTTCAAGTATCATTACATAATATAAGCGATAGTAATTTAGAGAACCAGTTCGATTTATAGTTATAGATAAATGTATAGAAGCTTACATATAAGTGGAGATTTCTTCGACTAATGCCTCGATGTTTTCTTAAATGGGGTTTGATTATCGAATGGAAGCATTCGCAGTTATTAACGTGGGAGATGCCGTTAGAGTATTCTTTCGATGCATGATTAACTGTCAAATGTTTAAATACTTTTGGATGAGATTCTAAATTTTCGTAAATGGTATATTCGTCTGTATTAACAATTAAATCGTCTGAATTAACCTCGCTAATCATTTTCCAAATTTTGGTCTTGCTTAAATTCGTTTCAACGGAGGTAAGTACTCTTTTGTCCGTTCGATTATATAGGGTTATTATTGGAGGCCTTTCACTTTTATACGTACCTCTGCCTTTTCTTTTTAGGCCTCTTTTTCGACTATTTTCTTTTTTAATGCCTTTATCTCCAGCATTAACGTAGAATTCATCTATCTCCAATTCTTTTCCAGTAATTTTTTTAAAAGATTGTCCTTTTCAGATAACTCCATAATTTCTTTTGCAAACGAATGAACTGTTCTATAATCTCTTCCCAATTCCTTAGACATTTGATTGATTGAGGAGTTTCCTAAATTTTTGGCTATATAAAACATTTCTCCCAAAGTTATTCGTTTTTTAGCAAATATCGTTCCAGTTAAATCGTTGAAGTGTCTTTTACACGAGTTACATCTGTATCTTTGGATGTAGGGTTTGCGTCTTTCTTTACCTTTTAAAACAACATCTTTCGAACCATCGGAGCGAAGCGTAGAGCTACAAAAACCGAAGGTTTTTGTTTAACAGTATGGACAAATATATCCATTACCCCATCGAACCCTTCTTATAACTTCAATACATTCTTCATCCTTTGGTATGAATAATTTATATACCTCGACGCTCATAAGATTACAATATTAAGTTTATCATTTATATATGTAATCCTAAACGAAGATGAGCGAATTCGATTATATTTAGCTTATGCTTGTCCCACCCACCTCCCCTAATTCATCACTATCCTAAAAGCAGTGCTTTCTTAGCGACAACTAATGGTAAATACCATGGTTGCAAAAATAGGAGTTTCAATGAGTGTGTTTTTAGATAGTGAATATTCCCTAAATGATGCATTAGAGTTTTTAGAGAGTAGGGTTAGGTATGTAGAGCTTATATGTGATGGAAATATGGATATAATGGAGAAATTTGAAGACCTTGAGACATATAATTTAAAATACACCATACACTCTCCAATAACTGATATCAACCTTTCTTCACATAGGGAGAAAGTTAGGACAATGAGCATAGAGATTATTGAAGATGTGTTAAAAACATCTTTAAAGGTAGATGCTCGTCTCATAGTTGTCCATCCTGGGTATTCCATATTTAAACATGATTATGAAAGGAATTTGAACTCTTTAATAAATTCACTGAAAGATTTGAATAAATTAAAAGAAGAATATGGCATAGATATAACTATTGAAAATATGCCTTCTTACGACATGTTTATGTTCAGACATCCTGATGAGTATATTATAAATAATCTTGATGAAGTTAAAATAACATTTGATATAGGACATTCATTTTTAAATGGGAATATTGATGAGTTTTTAAAGATTGATAGTATTATACACACACATATACATGATAACAATGGAGAATTTGACGAGCATTTGCCAATAGGAATGGGAAAAATTAATTTTGATAATTTTAAAGATAGTTTAAAGAATATCAAAGGTATTAAAATGATAGAACTGCAGCATAAAAGTTTTGAATACATAGATGATTGTATTTCAAAGCTAAAAAACTTAATAAAGTAATATGTGATATTTTTGGTTTGGTTTTTTAAGTTTAGAAAATAACTTAGGAAGGAGAATGATAACATGTGGGAGAATGCTCCATCACATATATGTAGAGGAGGAGATCTGAGAGGTTTAGCATTTTGCTGTCCACCAATAAAGCACTGCCCAATACATAACGCACTTGCTATTTTAAAAATGAGTCCAGAAGAGTTTATAAAAATTAAGCAAGATTTTGCAAGCAAAACACGCTTAGGGAAAGGAAAGAATACGTGTTTTGGAAGTTTAGTTTGGTGTTGTAAGATAACAAAACCATGCCCATTTAGAGACGGGGAAATGAGAAGAATAAAGATGAGTGCAGATGAATACATGAAGTTAAAAAAACAACTTGCGGAGGAGATAATTAGAAAATCAAAATTCTTTGAAGAAAGTTTGAAGGTATTTGAAAAGTATGGCATTCCAAAGGACATTGCTGAGAAGTGCATCTTAGAAACAGGTGATTTGAAAAAGGCCTATGAAATGGCTAAAAAAATTATGGAAGAGAAACTTTAACTCTATTCTTTTTAAATTCTTTAAACATTTCAAATTCTTTTTCTGTTAAAGGATATATTTTGAATGTAATTTTGTTCAAAATGCAGATATTTTTTATTATTCTAAATGCCTTATCACCATCATAATCATTTAAAAAAGCATACATTGCATTTTTGTTTTTTGATACAATATAGGCATTTTCTCCAACAATTTCAATCAGTGATGGTTCTTCAGTAAGCACTTCCAACAAACTATCATCTTCAACAACTTTGTACTCTTTGCTTTTTATGTTCTTAATGAGTTCATCAAACGAAACTACTACTTTCAAAACGGCATTTGGATGCTTGTCTATTATTTTGTTTAGCTCCTCTTCAGATATCTTATCAATAAATGCAAAGACATCGCTTACTGCAAAGATGGTTTTTATTTTGTTTAGTGCTCTTTTTCCTTCTAAAATTTTGTCTTTTTGTTTATATATTGCTAAGATTTCTTCATTATCTTTGTACACTATGGTTCCTTCATCTCCTTTATATTTCTTAAATCTGAATTCAACTTTACACAATCCATTGATATAGTTAAATATGTTTTTATATGCATTTATCAATATGCCGTTACCATAGTTGATATCTAATTTATTAACCTCTACAAAATTAATAACGCTATGATCTTTTTCAATGAGTTTGTTATGGCTAATTAACTCCTCAATTTCGTTGGAGGATGTTCTATAAATTTCAATTAAAAAAAATTTTGGCAATTTTTTTATAATCTCCTCCAAATCTTTTTCTCTGTCGTTGTAAGTTGACAAAATAAGCTTTGAGTTTTTATAAAAGAGTTTGGCATTGTCTATTTTAATTATGCCAGTAAAATTATCTAAAAAAGAAATTACTTCTTTAAGTGTCGAGATATTCCCATATTTTGAGTATATTCTCTCCATAGTATCCGAATTTTGATTATTTTTGAAATAATAATTCGAAAATAATAAAATAATAAAAAATAACTTAAAAATGATAGTTTTTAGATTAAAAACGGCGCAGGGGGGGAATCGAACCCCGAGTTCCCAACGGAACTCGACGGATCTGAAGTCCGCCCTGGGCTACCAAGCCCAGTACCCTGCGCCACTATAACTTAGCAAAATACCTTATTAAAAACCTCATATAAATACATTATTGCGAATAATTTTAAAATGCCTTATTAGAAAACATAATACACAACGCAAATTTAAAAATTAAAATAAATTAAATTAACTTACAATGATGGTGAAAAAATGATTGTTGTAGAAGGAAAAACAAAAATTACCGTTCCAGACACTTTAACAATAACTAAGAAGGATGAGGTATTTTATAACCCAAAAATGGAGGCTAATAGGGATATATCAGTGTGTGTTATCCAAACTTTTCTCAAAAATTACAAAAGAGAAGAATTTTTAATTTGTGATCCTTTAGGGGGTAGTGGGGCGAGAGGGTTAAGATATGCAAATGAGTTGGAATTTAAGAATGGGATTGTTAAGGTTGTTATCAACGATATCAACCCAAAAGCCGTGAAATTAATCAAAGAAAATATAAAATTGAATAATTTAGATAATGTTGAAGTTTATGAAGGTGATGCAAACGTTATTTTATCAAAAAATTTCAGAATGTTTAATGTGGTTGATTTAGATCCATTCGGTTCTCCAAGTCCTTATTTGGATAGTGGGATTAGGGCAACTATAACAAAAAATGGTCTTTTATGCTTAACGGCAACAGATACTGCTGTTTTATGTGGGAGGTTTAAAAAACCTTGCGTGAGAAAATACAACGCATTCCCAATAAATAGTAAAGATTGTCACGAGATGGCAATAAGAATTTTAATTGGCTATGCTATAAGGGTTGCTGCTAAGTATGACATTGGATTGAAACCAATTTTCTCTCATGCCACTGATCACTATGTTAGAACCTACCTCCTAACTCAAAGAGGGGCAAAAAAGGCGGATGAGGCATTAGAAAAACTTGGATATGTTAAAGATATTGGGGGGGATAAAGTAATAAAATCCCTTTATGAGGGTTATGAGAAGGGCTTTGGAGGGCCTTTATATTTGGGGGAAATATATGATAAAGAAATCGTTAATGAGGTATATAAAATAGCAGTTGAAAGAAATTACTCCGAAAAGGCAAAGAATATATTAAAAGTTCTCTGTGATGAGTGTGATATTAACCAGTTGGGATGTTATGACATCCATGAAATCTGTAGTAATATCAAAAAATCAGCACCTCCAATGACGACCATAATTGAGAAGTTAAAAGAAAGAGGATTCAAAGTATCAAGAGTTCACTACAACCCAAAAGGCATCAAAAGTGATGCTAAATTATCTGACATAATAGAGGTTATTTTGGAAGCAACAGACTAACAGCTGTTAAAAATTAATTAAAAATTAATTCTCATGTGAAACTATAAAATTATTCTTGTTGATTTTCTGTTTTGTTGTTTTCTTCATGATTTTCTTCGCTTATCTCTTCTTCTGTTTGCTCTTCTTTAATTCCAAGTAACTCTTTTAAGTATTCTATCAATTTTTTCTTACCTTCTTTGCTTCTAATTTCATAAACTTTTAAAGGTGTAATTCTCTTGTATATTTCACCCTCATCAATACCCAAATCTTTACTTCTTGCCTGACAAACTCTAATCGCAACGTCATTCAACTGGGCATCGAAGGTATCTGCAAAGTAGATAAGATATGCCTCTATAGAGTTTGGTCTTGAAGGTGAAGCATCCCCATGATGGGAAGCAACAATTTTTATAACTTCAAGTGGGAAATCCCTCTTGTAGAGCTCAGCAACAGCAAGGGTTAAGTGGTCTAAGTGGAATCTTTCAATATGGTCAAATTTATCATCCTCTTTTATGTAATTGAAAGGTTTCATAATATCATGCAACAAACCACCGGCGATAATCAAATCTCTGTCCACCTTTATTCCATAAACCTCCTCTAAAACATCTGCCATTTTTAATGCCAACTTTGTAACTGCAATGGTGTGCTCTATTAATCCACCTTCATATTTATGGTGCCATTTTATACTCGCTGGAGATGACTCTGGAGGAATTTTTGTGTCTTCTATCTCTTTATGTGTGGGAATTGGATTTTTTAAGAATTCTATGACCTTTTCTCTCAACTTTTCATCTTTTATTTGATTTGCCAATTCCAAAAGTTTTTCCATTTCAATCACCGATACTAAGCACTTTTAAAAATTAATTAAAAATAAAATTAAATAAAAAATAATTTAAACGATGATATAAATAAAAACATAAATTAATATTTTAAAAATTGGTATAAATATTTGTGTGATGGTTATGATTGAACTTGCAAAGAAGCATCTTAAAAAGGTTCTTGAAGTTTGCGGAGCTAATAGAAACTGTGAATACTACCCTTGCCACTTTGATGGACAGGTTTGTTTATGGTGTTATTGTCCGTTTTACCCATGTGAAGATGAAAACTTTGGAGAATGGATAGAGAGAAAAGATGGAACAAAAGTTTGGAGTTGTATGAATTGCCATTGGATACATAAGCCAGAGGTTGCATGTGAAGTTTTGAAAGAAATCCTTGAACTCACAAAAGATAAAAGTATAGATGAGGCTATTGGACTATTGGACGATAGGGAGGTGTTGCTAAAAATTAGAAACAAAGTTCTTGAAAAATTCAAAAAAGAAAAAAAAGATGATACTGGTGGTTGTTAATGCTTTTTCTTTCAATTGCGTATGTAGTTAATGCAATTCTCTTACTTCTTGCATCTTTAACCGACATAAAAGAAAGAATAATCCCACATAAATACGTTATTGCAATGTTAATCCTAAATCTCACTGTTGGATATTATTACTTTGGAACTGATGCAATAATTGCCTTCTTCTCAACGTTGATTTTATGCCTAATATTGAGTGTAGGTATGGGAGGCGGGGATGTAAAGGTATTCTCTGCCTTAGCTCCCCTATTTGCCTTTGATTTGGTCTATTATTTCCCAAAATATATATTAGTCCTCATTGGTTTAAGTGCAGGTTTGGCGGTATTTTTCCCAATGCTTAAGATTTTGAAGGTTTATTGGAGAGATATATTACCTTCATCACTCTACCTCGCAACAGTTTTGGGAATTTTGGTGTATATTACTCAAATATACAATATCCCCTATGCAACAATAGTGGTTTGGGGTTATATTATACTATCAATAATCCTATCTAAAAAAATTCCAAACTATAAGGAAATAACAAAAAAACTTGGATTTTTATTTCCAATTTATTTGGTTGGGTTGTATTTTGTTGATACAAATTACTTCATTTCAAATAATGTGTTTTTGTCATCTCTAATCTATGTTGGGGAATTAACGCTGATTTCTATTGTAATCTACGCATTAATGGGAGCTGAGGTTTCAGATAAAAAGGCAATAGGTGAGTTAAAAGAGGGAGATATTCTAAGGGATATTATTGTATTGAAGGATAATGGGGATGTTGTTGTTGAGAATGCCAACTTAATAAAAAGGATAAAATTCCTTATAGATTATGAAAAAGGTGGAAAAAAAGATTATAAGTTAATATTTACTGATGGGGAAGGATTATCAGAGGAAACTATAAAATTACTCAAAGAACTACATAAGAATGGAAAGATCCCAAATGAACTGAATGTTTTAAAAACTTATCCTTTTATTCCATTTGTATTTTTAGCATATTTGATCATCCTAATCATTATGTATAAAATGAATGTGGGATATTATGTTATTTAAAAGAATGGCTGGGCAAATATCTCTTGAATTTTCTTTATTGGTGCTTGTTGTTCTTGTAGTGTCTATGTCTTTAATAGTGAATATTATGAACGATTTGTTTAATGAAGAAGAGCGAATCATAGACAAAATAGATATTGCTGCTAAGACAGCAGTTTCTTTGGTGAATTCTCATTATAATGGAACTTATGCAAATGAAACTTTAATATATACTGGCTTGACCTATAATGAATCTAATGGCAGTGTTTATGTAACTATTCATATAATACCAAAAAATGCCATTAATAAAGATGTTGGGGATTTCATAATTAATTACATATATGACAACCAACACATTAACCGATCAAAATATAATATAAGTATCTATTGAATAATAAATTATATATAATAAATTCAATGAAAATAAAATTAATATTTTTTATAGTGTTGCTATTGTTTTATTATTTGGTAGGTGGATATCATGGCTACAGGAGAATTTACCGGTAAAATTAAAAAATTGAAATCAAAAACAAAAAAATCTACAAAAATTCCAACAGAAGGGTTAAAACTTGTGTTAGTAGTGCTTATTTTTGTTGTTATTGCTTTTGCTGGATATAATGTGTATATTACTTCAAAATCAAGAGAACTACTTAAATTAGAAAATGAGAAACAGACGGCAATAGATACCTTAAATAAGTTATTTGCTAATTATCCCGGAGATCCTGAAAAAATTGTATTTGTTAAAAAGATACAACATTCTAAATCCACAGAAGAGATTGATAAGGTTTTAGATGAAGCCAGGGCATATTTGCAATTAAAAAATTATAAGGATTTAACTATTCAACAAATCAAAGATATGTATGGCAATTATTTCTCACAAAGTTTGAAGGCTCAAGAACTTGTGCGTAAGATAAGTGGGGCAAAGTCCAAAGAAGAAGTTGATAGATTATTTAAATCTGCAAATATTAAAGAAGATATAAAAAATATAATAAATAAGCAAATAGACGAGGTTTTAGCATCTGGTGATGAGTACTACTATGTAGTTAAGGATAATAAATCAGAATTCATGTCAAGAGAAGAAATTGAAAAATACAGAAATATATGGAGTTTATCAGAACTTAAAACACTATATATAGAACCAGTATCCCAACTAAGTAAGGTAGCAATTAAAATATCTGCAAAGCAATGTGGTAAAATACCCCACAAAAAGGATATTATTTCAATATATAGTAAAGATGGGTCTTTTATATGTTATGGTATTGTTAATTCATCCTATGTTATCTTGCCAGCGATAAGTTATAGTGAGGATAAATCAGCATCAAGTAGTGTTAACGAATATGGAGATAGCTACTCATCATCGTCAACTTCAAGTATCTCTTACTCATTGAATAACTTACCGGGCATATTGCATGCAACTGTTATAGACAGACTTGATTATAATGCAATAAAAGAAAAATTCGGAAAGTATGGAGAAAAATTGAATAAGATTGAAGATGAAACCCAAATATTTGACGAAAATGTAGATTATTTCCTTATTATTTCCATCCCTAGTGACAAAATCCCTGACATTATACAAATTGACCCTAAAGATATGGTTATTGTTGTAAAATCATAATGATTCAAAGGGATGGGGTAGGGAGATTTACCATGAAATACTATACATCTCTCTTAATATGCATTTTCATCGTTTTGTTTTGCGGATGTTATGAAAAACCATATAATAAACTTGAATACCATAACACAATAATTAATAATAATGTGATACATAATAATATGTTTTTAGATCATGACAGACCAAAAAGTTATCCAAATATGTATAGATTTCCAAAAAATTATTACAAAATTTCCGATGAAATGTATCCAGATGTTAAAAAAAGAGATTTACCCACATTAAAATATATTTTAAATACCATTAAATTACCCCCATACGAGAAAAATTATTATGATTGCTCAGAAGCATCATGTCAATTAGAGTGGATTTTAGAAGGTTATGGGTTTAAAGTATATCTTGCATCTGGCACGAGGCATACGTGGCTCTTAGTTCAATTAGATAGTGGAGAAATGGTGGCAGTAGAAAGCACATTACTATGTGAAAATAATTACAATCCAGATTGTGCAATAAGATATGAAAACTACTACTATCATCCAGAATTTTATGCGGATACGCCAGATATGTTTTTAATACCCCACAACAACAAAAGAATGTTAATTACTCAGTTGGATTGGTGGAATCATCCAAAAAATATTAAAATTAAGAAAAAAATATTTAATATTTAAGAAATTAATTCTTATGAAGTCGGGTGGTGAATAATGAGATTTTTACTGCTAATTTTGCTTTTAACTTTTTTAAATTTGAGTTTTGCAGGTCAGATTGCAACTATGCAGATTGATTATAAACTTACTGGGGAAATAACAAACCTTAATCCATATTCCATTTTTGTTGCAATTCCAGATGACATAACCTACACAGAAAAAACCTTGCCAACTTCTGGAGACGTTACAAAGGTGAGTGTTGAAACTATTAATGAAAGTGAATTAATTACTTTTGGAACATCAATACTAAATGGAAAAATAGGGTATTGGATACCACCTTATACAACCGTAAAAATTACAATATATGGGGTACAGCCCGAAATTTATGCACTTAATGTTGATGATTCTCAAAAGGGTTATGATATTGTTGGTCCTGCAGTAGTGAATAGCATCAAAGTTATAAATCTAAAGGAGAATTTTCCACTTTCTAAGAGAAAAGGAATAAAAATAAGTAATTTCAAATTATATGTATGGGGGTCTATAATAAAGGATGATGATGCTGGTGTTTTAAGTATTGTACTTCCAACCCCATTAATATTGGATAATTACAATAGATTCTACAAAATCGTTGGAAAAAATGATCCCGATGTTTGGATATCCTCATACAACAAATGGTTTAAAGAACATGTTAAAAAGACAGATGATGTTAATTTAGATATGGATGATCCACTAATTCCAAGAATGGATTATGATGTTGGTGTAGATATTGAAGTATTAGATGTCCCTGCCATTGCATTTACAACATCATCAACCCAACCAATAGAGTTTTCTTATGTTATGTATGGTGATTAAATATTTATTAAGGATATTTTAAGTTTATTTTTCCAAATCTTAATTGGGGATGGAACTTATGCAAATAAAAGGGCAAATATCATTAGAATTCACCATCATAATTCTTGCATTTCTTATTGCGATGGTTATAACAACCATGGGGCCGGGATTATTTGGGATGGATAAGAGTGTTAAAACTGCATCCGCAAGTTTAGCCCATGCTGCAATGTCCAAATTAAAAACAAATATTGAATTGTTGGCGGTAGCTGATGAAGGTTCTTCAAAAATAGTATATATAAAGTCCCCACCAGGTAATTGGACAGTTGATGGAAATAACATAACATTTATTGGAAATGATTATAATGTAAGTACTATATGTAGTAAAAGATTAAAATTGATAGTGAATGGTACAGAGAAAAACAGCTTTACCGTCCCAACAATGTCTATAATTGGGTGTAAACTGACAAGAGATGGTGATAAGGTTGTCATTAATATCACGCAATAAGGGGCAGATAACACTTGATGCTATCCTCGCAGTTATGTTTCTTTTATTGGTCTCTGCATTTATATTTTACAATGTATCTAATACAGTTAGTCATTTAAAAGATGCTGAGATTGTTGATAGGGTTTATGTTATTGCAGATGTGTTTGAAAATTATGCCTTATTAAGTTATTCAAAGAATGTAAATATAACTACTGAATTAAAGCCAATTGGACTTAAAAATTATACTATTTATTTTGGGGATAAAAAAATAGTTGTTGATACGACAAAGACCATAGTCTTTATTCCAACCAGTGGGGGGGTTAGAGTAGAGGGGGATGTAGAACCTTCTGGACAAAATCTAAGTAATATAATAAACATAACCTACGGCAATAATGAATTTTATGTTTTGAAGAACATCTCAATTGAAATTCAGTAACGCTTATATTCATTTATAGTTGTTCGCATCGCTCATGTTCATTTTGGGTTACTTGTGTGGATTAGACATGTTTTATTTGTGGTTGCGGGGTTGAGATATATAAATGGGTCTATAAATGGTATATAAATAACCACCCCAATGAAAAACACAAACACCAAGTAACCCTACTTGAGGATGAGCATTCTATCTTAAATATGGGCAGGAGGTCGTGGTTATGAATTTAAAAGTGTTAGTATTGGGATTATTATTTTTAGCATATATAACTTGCGGAGTTTGTGGATACATCATAACGAGTCCGGGAACTTATGAAGTCGGCGTTAATATTAGCGAAGGGGATGATGTGCATATAAAAACAGATAATGTTCATATTATAGGGAATGGTAAAAATATTGGTATAGTTTATATAAAATTGTCTGACTCAAAAAACATTACAATAGTTAATCTAACCATGAAAGAATTATATATAAAGGGATATGACAATAACAAAATAAATTTAAGTAATGTGGATATTTCTGGAGGACAGTATGGAATTTATATTTACAAGTGTAGTGGTAATAAAATCTCTGGTAGTATATCTAAGGTCAGCGGAGGACGGTATGGAATTTGTATATATAAAGGAAGTAGCAATACAATAAGCGAAGTGAATGGAGATATAAGTGGGGCAAAATATGATGGTATTTACATCTACGGAAGTAGTAATAAAATCTCTGGTAGTATATCTAAGGTTAGTGGAGGAAGACACGGGATTTATGTTTATAAGAATAATAATATAATCGCTGGAAATATGTCGGTAGTGGGGAGTGGAGGAACAGGTATTTATATAGAAGGGAAGGAAAATGTAATTGATGGTATTAATGGAGATATAATTGGGAAAAATAATAATGGTATTTACATCTACGGAAGTAGTAATAAAATCATAGGTAATATATCTAAGGTTAGTGGAAGGGGGTATGGGGTTTACATATACTATGGGGATAATAACGTAATAAGTGATGTAAGTGGGGAAGTGACTGGAACAAAAGAAGACGGTATTCGTATTTACAGGGGTAGTGGTAATAAAATCTCTGGTAGTATATCTAAGGTCAGCGGAGGACGGTATGGAATTTGTATATATAAAGGAAGTAGCAATACAATAAGTGGAGTAGATTATATACCATCATCAGGATATAATTCCAATGGTAATTTAATATATCACTGTAGAATATATGGAGGAACTTATTCAGTATATTCTAACTCTTACCTTACAGCATACTACAACTACATTGATAACAATATAATATACACTAAAAATGACAAAATACATTCAAAATCTGAAGTAACATATTACTTAAATGAAACTGCTTATTTCAACGGAGAGAAAGATTTATTCAAAATAATAATTCCAGAAGAAGATGTTGAACATTATGGCATAAGTACTTCAGGATTAAAAAAATATACAAATTATTTAGGTAACCAATATAATGGATTAACAGGAAACGACACAAATTGTGATGGAATTATTGATGATAAAAATTACACATATAATAGAAAAGTATTAGATGAATACCCTCTTATTGGAAAACCAAGTATAATAAATAGAGATGATTTAGAGATGGTGGATATTTCTCCAGAAAAATACATTATCAGCAACGGAAAATACTTGATTATATACCAAAATAAACCTTGCGCCATAATCTTAACGATTAGAAACAATGGAAATGTGGATGAAAGCAACATTAGTGTTGGATTGTACAGCAATGATTCACTAATTGATAACACATATATCAACATAAACGCAGGTGGCACTAAAACAGTCACATTATATTGGACGCCAATAGCCACAGGAATTTATACTTTAAAAGGATTTGTAGATAATGATAATAAAATAAATGAAAGTAACGAAGATAATAATAAAAAAGAAATAACTGTTGAAGTGGTAAATATAACCTTGGATTTTAACTATACAAGACCAACAGTAATAAACAAAAACATAACATTTACTCCAATTATAAGCGGAATTAACACTACCAATGTTGGAAATATTGACTTAATATGGGACTTTGGAGATGGTTCTTGCATCAAAAGCACATATCCAAATAAAGTAGTTCACAAATACAATGATGTTGGAGACTATACCGTAACACTAACTGCTGCAATTATGGGAATTAATATTTCAGTATCTCATGTGCTCATAATATCTGAAAAGTCAAATTACCCACCAATTGCAAAGTTTTCCTTCACAACCAACGGGATGAATGTAACCTTTAATGCTTCCGAATCTTATGATATAGATGGGCATATTGTAAGGTACGTCTGGGACTTTGGGGATGGTAATATAACCAACACAACGAGCCCAATAATTTCACATAAATATAAAGAATCTAAAACATATACGGTTAGATTAACGGTTGTAGATGATGATGGAAATACAGATTCAACTATAAGATTTGTTTTACCGAATAAAAAATCATCAAAAAGTATCCCGATTCCACCACAAATTCAAATTTTAACCTTAATCATTACATTAATAAGCATAAGATATATAATGAGGGGATTAGAATGAAAAAAATAATCTCAAATAAGGGACAAATTAGCTTAGAATTTGCCCTCTTATTTGCAGTTGCAGTATCTGTAGCCGCAATTGCTGGATTTTATTATGTTAAATCTACAAAATCATCATCAATAACATCAGAAAAATCAAGTGTTAAAGGTTCTACAACCACCAGTAATAAAGATATGGAGTTGGTGGATAGTATAGAAGAGGTTATTACAAATGAGGGACAATAAAAAATATTTGTTAAATTTTTTTGTCCTATTAATTTTAATATACCTTTTTTTAAAAAATTTCGAAATGGAAATTGCTAAATTGTTATCCTTTGTTGTTGGAAATATCCTAAATATTCCTTACTTTGAAAATAATCTTATTTACAATGGCAAGGTATTCTCAATAACATCCGCATGCACATGTTTATTTGAATTGGCATTATTCTTATCTTATGTTTTTGCAACGCCCAAAGCCCCATTAAAATACAAATTGGCGTATGTAATTTTTGGAATTTTGATAATAAATATCACAAACATATCAAGGATAATTTTTATTTTAAAAAACTCAAATTTAGCAGATTATCATTTAATTCATGATGCAATAAGTTTCATCATCTTCCCAGTAACTTTAATTTTAAATACTATATGGGTAAAAATATTGTTAAAAATTAAAGTTGTGAAAATATGATTAAAAAAATACTCTCGAAAAGAGGATTTATTATTACCTATGAGGCAGTAATAATGGTTATAACGTTTGTTAGTATTTTTTATGTTGGTTATATGGCATATACACACAATTTTTTAACGTTTCATGAAGAAAAGAGAAACGTTGAAGAAATACATCACGCCAATTTATTGGCAGATAAAATTTTAAAAGATATGGAATTCCCTTCAAATAATTATGTTGCAGATTATCATACTTTTGCTAAGAAAGTTTCTGAGAAATACTTTGGTGGAGAAAAAGCTAGGGGAACATTTGATCCATTTAATATAAAAAAAAATAATTCAACTTATGTAGGATTTAGACCAGAAAATTTGGAAATAACCTCTAATGTTAATACAACGTCCATAAATTATACTTACATAATAAGTAATAACAACTACGTAAGAACAGAGAATCTTCTTGTTCCTGTAAGAACTTGGGGATATGCTAATGAAAAATCAATTGTTGAAAATCTAACAAGTGGAGAGAGGTTGTATTTTGCTGTATGGGATTTCTCTAGATTGGCAAATATAACGGCATCTTCAAACACCACAACAGATGCAGTATTTTTGGTTAATGGTGTCACATTTAATTTGACATTGAATCAAACTCCAAAAATTACTGGATTTGGGAAAGTAATTTCAACTCGTAGTTATGAACCAAATGAAATTAGGGTATTGGATGTTTCAAACAATGCTATAGTTTATTTAAATATTACCTACAATCAACCATCAACTATCTATGTTGCGAAATTTAAACCATATAATATATCTATAATTATAAATTATAATGGTGGTTAAATGATATTTGATTCAGATATCGTTATTGCAGTTATTGTTTTATTGGTTGGATTGAGTTTTTATGCTGCATCTTTATCTGAACATGTTCATTCATATACAAGTGCTGTTAAGACCAATATATTGTATGATAAAGCATCACACACTTTATTGGATTTAGTTTCCGATGGGACCTTAGAATCTTGTATTATTTTGTATAATAATGAATGTGAAGATATTGCAAATAATATTCTAAGAAATAGAATAAATTTTAAAAATTATGAATTGACAATAGGGAATATAACTATAAAAGAAGGTTCACCTACGGGAAATGAAGTAGTTGTCTCATCTACAATACTTTTAAATAGAACTGAAGGTTGGTATGGGATTTATGGGAATGAAACAAAATTAAATATTACTCAGGAGTATTTTTTATCTGAAAGTGCTGCAATGCAATATTTAAATGAAACATATAATAATAGTACATTTAAGAGAGCATTTTATTACTTCAACACATCAAAACCTATTGAGGTTAAACTTAAAGTGTATGGTGGTTAAATATGTATCTATCTCAAACTATGATTACGCTAACTCTATTGTTGCTTTTAACTGGAACTTTGGTTTATCAAACAATAGACATCCATAGAGAAATGGTATTGAACGAGATGAAAGCATCTTCTGTTGATTTGAAATCTTCAACAGTTGAACATGTTGTTAATGTTGCACTTCCTAAAATATTCAACAAGGCGTTGAATGATGCGGAACTTGAAGTTATTGAAAGATACAACAATGGGGCACAAAATCCATTTTTTAATAATGTAAGTGATGCATTAAATTTCATAAAAGAGAGAACAGAAAATTTAACCAACGCTTATTTGGAAAATATAAGTGAAGAGTATAGTAAAATGGGATATAACTTTGAATACACCCCCATTAAAATAACAAATATAACAATGGTTGATGGATTTACATTTAAGATTAATTATACATTTAGCTATAATCTTTCAAAAGATGGAGTATTTAAAACAAAGGATGTGAATTCCTATCAATATTGCACTGTAAAAACAATTTTAGATGCATATCATTATGTTTTGTTAAGTGGTTGGAGTTTAAAGGATTGGGATTATAGAAAAATGATAATAATACACGAAAATTCAGGGAAAAACTTAACGGATTATCAAGTTTTAATAAAGTTAAATTCCTCAAACTTTAATTTTTCAAAGGCAAAATCAGATGGAAGTGACATTAGATTTACCTATTTAAACACTACCACAAATACGGAAAAAAATATTTCATACTGGATTGAATATTGGAATTCAACATCCGAAAATGCGTCTATATGGATAAAAGTGCCTTACATTCCTGCAAATGGGGATGCAATAATCTACATATATTATGGAAATTCAGAGGCAACGAATGAAAGTAATGGCGACGTAGTATTTGATTACTTTGATAATGGATCTAAAGTATCAACATGGAATGTTAATTCTTCTGCTGGAGAAAATCAATCAGATGGAAATCCAGCACCAAGCTATTATGCGTATGCAAATTCCTACATGTATAAGAATGTGAATTTAACAACAAATAAAATAATAACTTTTAATGTAAAAACAAACGGATCTGGGGACTTTTACTTCCTTTGTAATAATACAGGTGGAGGACAAAAGTACACTATAGGTTTAGGAGGTAACTACATATCAGGATTTGCAAACACAACATCATGGACAGTCGGAGATACACCTTCAAATGGTTTTAATGCAATGTCCGACACGTGGTATAAATTTGGAATTGTAATAAATGAAACAAAAGCAACATTATATTATGAACAAACTACGGATAGCAGTCCAGAATTACCTGCTAATACTAATGGGATGTACACTATTTCAAATAATGGTGGATATATTGGATTGGCAGGACATAACGAAACTACTTGGTGGGATAATATAATTATAAGAAAATACACCAATCCAGAACCAACTGTGAATATAAGCAATCAAACACTCATTTACATCTCGCCTTCAAACTTTGTAGAAGATAGCAACTCACCATCGATAATAGACATGTTAGCAGGAAAGAATGAAAATACATGGGGATACGGCATAAAGTTAGTGGAATAAAATTAAAAATATAAAAATAATTTATTCAATTTTTTCAACATACATCAAAGGATAATCTAACTCTTCAATATATCTTAGCCTTAAAATAGCAATAGTTTCATTTACCCTTATTTTTAATTTAACATTTAACATTTCACCAGTTAAGGATACGTATTTTCCTTCTTCAAAGTCCCCAACTATTTTAACCTCAATATCTTCCACACACGGTTGGTTTTTCATTGCTTCTTCAATTGCTTTTTCCAAACTTTCTTTGTTATTTAAGCTCACTGGTGTCCCAACAAATTGATGAAATAAAGCTCCCAAAGTAATTCCTCCCTCAAAAACAGCCCTTTCCCTATCAGTTAAATTTTTAAAGTAGCTCTTAAATACCTCACTTTCTTCCAATTTTTTTATATTTGCCATAAAAATCCCTCCTTTTTATCTCTAAAAACTACATTTTATTGTTTTTCAATTTTATAAATTTTTAACTCGGATTTAAAAAAGGTATAATGTTTATATATGATAACGCTATAGGAATATGTGTAGCACTTTTAAGTTATCAAAACTTTAATAAATTAAATTAATACAATCATACTAATGGTCGACCAAAAAAAGGAGCTATAAGTATGAACGTGAAAAATTTAGAAAAATTGAAAAAATTGATGGAATAAAGGGTATATTTTTGATAAGTGGGGGGGAGATATTGTATATGATTGGAGTTCTCAAAATTTGGACGTAGTTGGGATTTGTGCAACAGCATTAAAGATAACCAAAGATATCGAATTATTAATAAAATATAATGGGAACTTTAAATTTTTGGGTGTTGGGACAAGCTTTGGTGAGATAATTATAAAAAACATTGATAATTACATTTTAGTAATGATAATCGATTCAAAAATTTAACTTAAAATGTAATATTGTTTTCAAATCTCAGCTTCAAAATCTTCGTAGTTGGTATGATGTTAAGTTAATTTTACAGTCTTGTATTTCAAATTCTTAACGCACACAGCTATTTTAAAAAGTTTTGTTATTGAATATTTTCCCACTCTTTTTTAAACATTTCAAAACATAAATTTAAGACCTCTTTTATAACATCATCCTTATTTTTCTTCTTTTTATCATAAGGTGCATTTAAACCCGCCGCTTCTGCGTGACCTCCTCCTTCTCCTCCAAGTTCTTTCCCTATTTTTTCCATTAAAGAGCCAAGATGAACTTTTTTTGAGACACTCTTTCTACACCTTGCACTAACCCTTATCTCTTCTTCTCTTTTCCTAACTGCTACAACAAATGCAATATCTGCCCCTATACTAACAATGGTTTTTGCAGATGATGCTTCATGGGAACTTACATGAGACAAAGCAACAGTAATGCCATCTACCTCTCTAATCTCCATCCTACTACATGCCTTTAAATGAGCCACTCTCTTACTCTTATCACTCTCTTGGGATAAGAGATAGAGGATTTTTTGGAAACTTATGCCTTTTATAAGCCACGCCAATATGCTAAATGTCATTTCATTTGCAAGTTTTAAGTGTTTTGTGTCATACAAAATTCCACACAATAATGCAATCCTTATATTTTTTGGAGGATAGATGCCAAGTTTCCTAAAAATTTCAGAGACAATTTCGCATGTGGATGGCGATTTTTCATCAACAATATAAAATTTACATAAATTAACCAAGTTTGTCTTTTTGTGGTGGTCAATTAAAACAACATCACACTCCTTTAACTTATCCTCATCAACGCTCAACTGGTTTGTTGATGAAGTATCTACCAAAACAACTGTTTTTGGTAATTTTGGGTATTCAACTATTTCAACTTCTTCATCAACCTCTTCCAAAATATTTCTTGACAGTTTGCTTATAGAATTGGCTGATATTCTGAAATTCCCAGATGGATTTAGTGTTTTTGCAAGATACTTCAATGCAATGCTCGCCCCTACAGCATCAGGGTCTGCATTGTGGTGGCATAAAAATAGAATTTCGTCATTCTTTAAGAATTTTAGTAGATTCTCGATGTTTTCTTGGAGCGGCTCCATGGTAGTCACCAAAAAATAAAGTCGTTATATTTTTAATTTTATTGGGTTTGTGTTCATATAAAGCAAAATGGCCCAATATTCAAAAAATTTAAAATGAATAAAAAAAATAAAATAAAAAAACAAAAATAAATAAAGATAATAATTAAAACAAAATTTAAGCTTAGAAAAACTTAAATTCTTATTGTGCTGCAGTGGATGCCATTGCCTGCTGTAATTTTTCTTGCAACTCGCTTAATCTTTTTTGCATTTTTTCTTCTTGTTTAGCCAATGTTGATATTCTCAATTTTAAAGTTTCTAATTTCTCTTCTAATTCTTTTTTAACATCTTCCTTATTTCTTTTGACAAAAATGCCCCCAGCCATTTTATATACTTCATCTCCTGTAGCTTTTCCGAGTTCTTCTAAAGCTTTTTCAATCTCTTTTGTTTGCACTTCTATTTGCTGTTTTTGCATAACAATCATTTGTAATTGTTGTTGAAGTTGTTGGAACTGTAAAATTTGACTTTGTACACTTGGTGGCAATTCCATACTTTCACCCAAAATTATTTTTTGATTTGTTTATTTATCTTTATGTTTAATGGTTAAAATAGTTTATCCTTTACAGATTTTATAGATATTATCTGAAACTTTTATCCACCTTAAATAAGAATATAATGCCGCTCTTAAAATACTTAAATCTTCGGCAAAAATCTGAATGTTTAAAATATTGGCATTTAATTGCATATCTGCTTTTGATTTTATTTGAGATTCTAAATGATCCAATAGTATAGCTTTATAAATAACCTCGGCTTCCTCAGGAGAATCAAACTCAATCTCCAGGCAAAAAGAATTTATCTTTGACATTTTTTCCCATTTTAATATTTTCATTATTAATTTATTTAACATCGATTTTATCAAATGTCTTTATAGATTTGACTCTTATTAATGGTCCAACTTTTCTATCATTCTTATAGAACTGGATGGAGAAAAGAACCATTTTGTTTTTATCTGTTGGTGGATTGCGATATTTAACCTTCTCAAAACTCATAACAAAATCACTATCCTCTACAAATTCAAATCCATAATCTAAAAACAAATTACAATATTCCTTTGTATTTTCAGTGTATTTAACTGCCAATCCGTTATCGTTAGTCACCCTTTCTCCACAAACTTCTTTTTGTAATTTAATTGATATAAACATTGACAATATTCTATTCCTTAAAACATCATAGATTTTTAACTTTCCGGGATTTCCCTTGAATTCCTCAATGATGATAACTTTGTCGTAATACTCAAAAATCTCTCTTAAAGGAGTTTTTCCTCTTGTTAGATATTCAACATTTAAAGCCCTGGCCAAATCATTAGCAAAACTTCTTGTTCTTTGGGAAGGTTTTCTTGATGTGGTTATTATCATATTGTTCATATTACCTCGCCTTTACTAACTTAACTGTCTTAGGCCTTAATTTTATTAGGATTTTACTACTACAGTAAGGACATTTTGCCTTTGAACCAATTTCATCCAAAGTTACAACTTTTTTACAATTTATGCATTTATACTCTGTCATACTTCCCCACCGCAAAATAACATTATGGAAAATTTTAGTTTGGAAGAGAAAAAAGTAGTTAAGTTAAATTTATTTAGATTTCTCTTTTCTTGCTTTCAATTACTCTTCTAATTGCCTTTGTAACGACTTTACCTGCACCTGTTTCTGGAGTGTAAGCTCCTCCGGCAATTTTAGCTCCACATTTACCGCACATCCAGATTGAAGTACTTACTCTTCTTAATTTTTGGAATCCGCAAACTGGACACTTGTATTTTTTCTTTGCTTTTATTTCAACATCTCTAACTCTTACTCTAATTTTTCTACCGTATCTTGCACCAAATCTTCCTGCTGGCCCAACTTTCTTTGTGTGACTAAATGCCATTACTACCACCTTTTAATTCTTTTATCTTTGTTTTTTGTTTGTTTTTATAAGTCATATCTTTTTAGGACTTTTGTTTGAACATTTCCTTTTGTAACTTTATTTAAATGAGCGTAAAACTCTGCTTCAATACCACTTGGAATTTCTATAACAACAATTAAAGAACCGTCAGATTGCCACTCTTCTTGTTTTACAGTTCCATATTGATGTAGTATGTGATATGCACTTCCCGCAAATTCTGCAGGGATTTTAATAGCAACATCCCTTTTTTCAAATTTGATTGGTAATATCTTTCTAAGTTCTTTTATTATACGTGGCAATTGTTCTTCAGCACTCTTGTAAATATCTATGTTAACACGAGCTTCTTCCAAAGCTTTTTCAATCCTCTTAGGTGGATGTGGTGTGTCAGTTTGTGGATTTATAGTGTTTTTTGCAATTAAAGATATAATTTGTTTCTTTTTTTGTTCTTGCATCTCTTTTCTTTGTTGAGCAGTAAGTTGGACATGTCCCTTTAATATAATTTGTTTTGCAATTTCTTTAACATCTGTTGTACCAAAAACTTTAAGCAGTGCATCTTCTGAAGCCTTTTCCCCTTTTCCAGAATCTTTATACACGGCCTCAATGGCTAAAATCTCGGAAATGTCTATATCTTGCCCTTCCTTAAGTTTTGCAGCTAAGTAAGGATCTACCAATATTTCAAACTTTTCTCCATGTGATTGGTATCTTGCAATAACAGCCTTATCTACGGACACCATAATAATCCCTTCTTTTTATTTATATATCTTTCTATCAATACATGATATTATCAAAACATATATTATTAACACTGCAAACAAAATACAAAATATAGTCGTGTGCGAAATTTTTTAAACGTATTTACGCATTAATGAATTTTTAAATAATCTTTATTCTTCCTTAAAATATACGGCAAAACCTAAAAGGTTTTGCCAAAAAATTGAAATAAGGCATAAATCTTTATGACTTTGTCAATAGCATATTTCCAATTTCTAACGCACACGACTATAATAGCAAAAAAACATAAAACGGAAGAGATATTTAAAGTTGGCATGTAACTGTTTGTGTAATTCTTTTCATATAATTGGGCATAGTAAAATCTTTGAAAGAATAATAAATAAGTATAAAATTTAAATCAAACCATAATTTATGCCTTCATTTCATTGATGGCTGTGGCTATTATAACGCAACGACTATAAAATCATGGATTAAAATCAATTTTATTCTTAATATTGAACATTATTTAATTCAAATATTTCATAATTTATTGTGGATTTTCTTCTTTTTCATTATTTTCCTCAGTGTTATCTCCGTTTTCTTCTTTATTTTCTTCTTCCTGTTTTTCCTTTTCTTTTTCCTGTTTTATTTTTTCTTTAACTGTATCCACTAATTCTTTAATTTTCTCGTATGGAATTCTTTCCACCATCTTTTCATCATCTTTTATAACAACCATATCCACATTTTCAGGTTTCAATTCCTCTGTTGTTTTACTCAACACATATATGGCTAACTCCATAGCTTCTTCAATAGTTAGGTTTTCATTGTACTTTTTCTCTAAAATTTCCATTGCAATTGGTCTTCCAGAACCTATTGCTGTTGCTTTGTATTCAATTAAAGCTCCACTTGGGTCTGTTTCAAATAGTCTCGCACTGTGCCTGTCAATTCCAGCAATTAAAAGTGCTACACCAAAAGGTCTTGCCCCCCCATGTTGTGTATATGCCTGCTTTATATCGCAGATTTTTTTTGCTAATGCTTCAACAGTTATCGGTTCTCCATAAGTAACTCTATTTATTTGTGCTTCAATTCTTGCTCTATCAACTAAAACTCTCGCATCTGCAACTAAACCTGATGTTGCTGCTGCGATGTGGTCATCAATTTGGAAGATTTTTTCAATTGAACTAATTTCAATTAAATTACTTGTTATTCTTCTATCCACTGCTAAAACTACTCCGTTTTTGCATTTTATTCCAATTGCTGTAGTTCCTCTTCTTACGGCTTCTCTGGCATATTCTACTTGGTATAACCTCCCCTCTGGGCTAAATACTGTAATTGCTCTGTCATAAGCAGATGCTGGAACCATTTGCATACTTTTACCTCCAATTATCTTAAATTCACAAATTTTTTAAATTTGTATACTATTTAATATTTTTGAAGAAAATCAATTATTAGCATTTCGTTTGTATTTTGTTTTTCACCAATTCATTAACCAAAAAACAAATACTGTTTGCTTAATAATATTTATAACTATATTTTAACTTATTACTGTATTTATAGATAGTGGTTTTTAAGTTTTTTTATCTCTTATTTTTATATCGTATGTGTTAGTTTATGACACAACCTTATCATAACATTTATATATGAGAAAATTCTAATAACCATTAGAGATTTTAATGTCAAACCTTCATGGTGATGGCTATGATACCTGTTAACATATCTGAGGATGCATTGGAATTTATTAAGAAAAAATTGAAGCAGGCAAATGCCGACTCCATAGTTATATACTTTGCAGGATTCGGTTGAAGAGGGCCTAAATTTGGAGTAGAGATTATGAAAGAGCCCCGCGAAGGAGATGAACTGGTCTATGATGGTGAATTTAAGATTTACCTTGACAAGATAGCAAAAGAATTTTTAACTGAGGTAAATTTGATATTGAAGAGGTCTTTCCTTCGCGGGGAATATTTAGCAGTTAAAGGTTATGGTGGAGGGTGCTAACCCGAGAACCCTAATGGGATCGGGTTAGTTATAGTTGTGTGCGTTAGAAACTGAACATAACTTTAATAAAATTTATAAGGCATTAAATACTCAATTTCAAAATTTAAAGGAGGAAAAATGACAACTTAAAATTTTATAAGTTTTTATAATAAGTTTAAAAAAATTCGCACACAACTATAAAAACCCTCCACAGTTTTAATTATTTTTATTTAATCTTTTGTTTTTGCTTTTTTATTTATTTTTTATCTATTTTTTCAGTATTATCAACGCATCACCTACACAACATCCTTTTCCATCTTCTTTTACAAACACAGGATTCATATCAATCTCCTTTATCTCATCATACAGTTCCATCATTACTCCAAGTTTTACAATTAAATCAACTATGGATTTAATGTCCCTCTTCGGTCTTCCCCTAACTCCTTCCAATATTTTGTAGGATTTTAATTCTTTTAACATTTCATGGGCATATTCCTTTGTTATTGGATATATTCCAAATGAAACATCTTTTAATACCTCAACAAATACCCCTCCTAATCCAGTCATTACAACAGGCCCGAAAATCTCATCCCTCTTACCACCAACAATTATTTCCAATCCATCAACAAACTCCTCAATCAAAACCCCCTCAATAACTCCATCAATCCCATGATCTTCAAAGTACCTCTTTGCATTGTTGATAATTGTTTCATAAGCTTTCCCAACATCTTGAGGGTTAATAATTACACATCCAGCATCTGACTTATGCAATATATCTGGAGAGACAATTTTCATAACTAATCTACTGCCAAGTTCTTTTGCATATCTTATTGCTTCTTCTTTATTCTTTGCTATGTATCCTTTTGGAACTGGAATACCGTGGAGTTTCAAAAATTTCTTTGCAGTATATTCATTTAAATTAGTAAATAATTTTTCAATTGTCTCTTTGTTATTGTCTTTTATTTCTTCAAACTCTTTTCTAATTTTTTCCAAGTATTCATCCCAATCTTCTTTTGTTTTCATTTTGCTGTATTTGTAGAGGTAAGATAATGCCTCGATCCCTGCCTCAGGAGTTATGTAACTTGGAATGCCATTTTTTCTTAAATAACTTTTTGCTCCCTTTATTGAAGCTCCTCCAACAAAAGACGTTACGATGGGTTTTTTTATGCCATTCTCTCTGTAATATTCTTTTAATTTCACAATTTCTTCAGCAACCTCCAATGGCTTCGTCATCTCTTGGGGGGTTAAAATAACTAACAACCCACTTACATTTTTATCTTCCATTAAAGTGCTAACTGCATTTTTATATCTCTCTGTATCTGCGTCCCCTATTATATCAAGTGGATTACTTATTGTTGCAGTTTTTGGGAGTTTTTCTTTTAGTTTTTCTTTTGTTTTCTCCTCAAAATTCGCCAACTTCACACCATACTTCTTGCACATATCTGCGGCCATGACTCCAAAGCCACCAGCATTTGTAACAATACCAATTTCATTGAACTTCATTAGTGGTTGTGTTGAAAAGATGTGCATTAAATTCACAAGTTCCTCAAATGTATCTGCCCTTAAGATCCCCCCTTCTCTAAACGCCGCGGAGTAAATCTCATCACTTCCTGCCAAACTTCCAGTATGGGAAGATGCTGCTTTAGCCCCCTCCTCAGTTCTTCCACTTTTTAATGCAATAATGGGCTTTACTTTCGATAGTTTTTTTGCAACACTCAAAAACCTCTTATCCTTTAACCCCTCAATATACAAAACCACAACTTCTGTGGTTTCATCAGTCATTAAATATTCCATTAAATCACTTTCTTGGACGTCAATTTTATTGCCAATGCTCACGATTTTTGAGAATCCAAGGTTCAATAAAGGGGAGATATCCAATATTGCTGTTAATACAGCACCACTTTGAGATATTATGGATATATTTCCTTTGTTTGGGAATAATTTCCCAAATGTTGTATTTAGATTGCGATAGGTATTCATTATACCAAGGCAATTAGGTCCAATTGTTGCAATATTGTATTTTTTTATAATTTTTTTCACTTCTTCCTCTAACTCATAATTTCCAACTTCAGAAAATCCAGCAGATATTATAACTGCCCCTTTAACCCCTTTCTCCCCACATTCTTCCATAACCTTTGGAACAGCCTGGGCGGGAACAACAACTATTGCCAAGTCAATCTCATCGTCTATATCTAAGACAGATTTGTAACATTTTAGCCCAGAAATCTCATCATACTTTGGGTTTACTGGATATAGCTTTCCATCAAAAGACATGAGGTTTTTCATTATAGAATAGCCAACCTTCCCCTCTGTTTTTGATGCTCCTATGATAGCAATTGATTTTGGATTAAAAATCGCGTCAAAATTTTTCATTTTCCCCCTCGAAAAACCATTGAAAATTTACTATTAAAATTTTTTGTATTCTGATTTTTATAGTTTTAGTTTAGCATATGGTAGAAAATTTCACAAACGATTGTAGTTAAAGATTTATACCATCAACTCGATAAATAAATCTTGTATTATTTTAAATTTGGAGTGTGAAAACAATGATAATTTTTGTAGAAGACAGGACAAGTGAGCATAAGGTTGTAGGAAAGTTAAAACCACCACTTTCATTTGATATGTATTTGACTTATCCCCAACTCTATGGATATTCTACGAAATTAACATGGAGATATGAGGGGGATGACGTTTATATAACCTACTTTGAGTATGTGGAAGATGATAAGGTATACTTTGGAAAATTAACAATAGAAAAAGATGAAGAATCATGTACTTTTACGATAAATGTTGATGACTATGGAGAAAAATCCATTGAGATTTTGAAGTATGCACTTGAAGATTGTATAAAGGCAATAAATGTTCTCTGTAAAAATTACAAACTTGAGTTAGATACCCCATGGTGATGATATGGACAATTTAGAACTTTTTAAAATCTTAACTAAAAAAATAAAAGAAAAAGACATCATTTCTCCAAAAGAAATGGAAATAATTGACAACAACTGTGAATATCTTGGAATTTCAAGAATATTGTTGATGGAAAATGCTGGGAAATGTGTGGCTGAGGAAGTTAATAAATTTAAAGTAGAGTTGGGAGAAGTGCCTATATTCATCTTCTGTGGAACTGGAAACAATGGTGGAGATGGATTCGCCGCTGCAAGGCACTTGGGCAATTGCAGTGTTATACTCCTTGGCAAGGAAGAAAATATAAAAACTTATGAGGCGAGAGAAAACTTCAAAATTTTAAAAAATCTTGCTGAATTTGGGGATATCAGTATTAAAAATGTCACACATCAAAATGAAATTCTTGAGATTTTAAATGAAATAGAAAATTTAGATAAAGCCATCATTGTTGATGCAATGCTCGGAACTGGAATTAGAGGAGAACTTAGGGAGCCATACAAAACAGTGGTAGAGAAATTAAATGAGATAAAGAAAAAGAATGACAACATAAAAATCATAAGCGTTGATGTTGAAACTGGAGATCTAAATGCTGATAAAGTTATTACTTTCCACAAAAGAAAAACTATAAACAAAGAAAACGCTATTGTAAAACCAATAGGCATCCCAAAAGAGGCAGAATATATAGTAGGTTGGGGAGATTTAAAGGCACTATCAAAAAGAGACCCAAATTCTCACAAAGGGGAAAATGGGAAAGTTTTGGTTATTGGAGGTTCAAAGGAGTTCTTTGGGGCACCAATTTTAACAGCATTAGCGGCATTAAAAATTGCGGATCTCGTTGCTGTGGCATCGGTAAAGGATGTTGTTAAAAAGATAACCAATCCAGAATTGATAACATACAAATTGAAGGGGGATTACATTGGAGAAAAATGCATAGACAAATTAATAGAAATTTCTAAAAAATTTGACTGCATAGTTTTAGGGAATGGACTTGGGGTTAATGAAGAAACTAAAGCATTTGTAAATGGATTTTTGGAGAGAATAGGCAATAAAAAGGTTGTTATTGATGCAGATGCTATAAAGGTTATTGAGTATGAGGGATTTGAATTTAGAGAGAATTTTATATTTACTCCACATAGAAGAGAGTTTGAATACATGGGAATAAATCTTGATAACCTCCCATCTTCAACTATTGTGTTAAAAGGAAGGTATGATGTAATATTCAACAAAAATAACGTAAAAATAAACAAAACTGGTAATAGTGGAATGACTGTTGGAGGGACTGGGGATATTTTATGTGGGATTATTGGGGGATTATATGCTAAAAATGAAGCTTTCCTATCTGCATGTTGTGGATGCTTTATAAATGGTTATGCTGGAGATTTGCTTTTGAAGGAGAAAGGATATTACTACACTCCAATAGACATTATTGAAAAAATTCCACATGTCTTAAAGTTATTTGGCTAAAATTTTAATTAATTGCGGGGAACGTTATGAGGGCAGATTTGCATATACATTCAAAATATTCTGGAATAATGAAATATATGGGGTTAAAGTTTCCAGATTCTGTTGAAGAGCCGAGAAGAATTATGAAATATGCCAAAAAAAATAAAATAGATGTTATTGCAGTTACAGACCACAACACAATAAGAGGTGGCATTGAGACAAAAAAACTTGAAAAAGAGTTTGGTGTTGAGGTTATTGTAGGTAGCGAAATCATGTCAAAAGATGGGGAGATTATTGGATTGTTTTTAAATGAAGAAATACAGAGCGGATTATCTGCTGAAGAAACAATAGAAAAGATTCATGAGCAAGGAGGGTTGGCAATTGCTCCCCATCCATATAGTCCTATTTGTAAGGCATTAAACGACAAAATTTTTGATCTGAAATTGGATGGTGTTGAGGTTTTTAATGCATATCATAGAGACGGTATTGTGAATAACATTGCGTTGGAAAAGGTCACTAAAAACTACCATAAAAAGCCTGTGGCATTTATAGGAAGTAGTGATGCCCATCTTGCCAAAATGATTGGGAATGGATATACTAACTTTGAAGGAAATTGTGCAGATGATTTATATGAGGCAATAATTAGGAGAAAAACATCCTTTGGAGGACATCCAACGCCACTATCTGACATTATACTGTGGAGTTACAATATCGTCTATGTGTCAGAAAAAGCCCTAATAAAATCCATGATGTTTAAGAATCCAACGTTGAATATAAGATTTCACAAAAAACTCCTTGCAATGTTTGGAGGTTTAATCTATATTGCGACTCCTTTGCCATTAATTGCTGGTATTTTAGGAAACTTTTATCTAAAAAGAAAAGCAAAGAGCAAATTAAAAGAGAATAATTTAATTGAATGAAGTATTTCATTTAACCACAATTTTCAGTTTCCATCCTTGTTTTAATGGATAAGTAATTCAAACACTTTATTACCAAATACAAACAAATCATTATAGGTAATCAACCTATCCACATAATAAACATAAACTTTTTCATCATAAACATGCATATTTTATCACCCACGCTACTTTTTACTTGATTTTCTAATATATCTAATCAAATCAAACAAATTATATATGCCTTTCTTTTCAAGCGACCTTTTAGATGAAATTGTAATAACTCTACAAACATATATCCAAAGTACCAATAATATAAACGGAATTATACCACTCATCAATGCTAACAACAACACTGGCAATAAAATAATCCAACAATACTTACTAACAAGTATCTTATAAGCAACATACCAAATATAAACAAACCACAATAAAGCAAGTATTATACCCAAAAATATTCTAACTACATAAATATCAACATACAATATTATTAACGACAATAAAAAACCAACACCAAAAAACATCATAGTATATTTTACAAATCCTATACATACCACCAATAACATTTTTCCAATTATACACATAAATAATTACTATCATTACCACTTAAAATAACAAAACAATGTTTCCATCCTTGTTTTAATGGATGAGTAATTCAAACAATAATACAAAAAATAAAAGATAATAATTTCTATGCATAGTTTCCATCCTTGTTTTAATGGATGAGTAATTCAAACGGTGACACAAATTTAGATGAAATTTTTAACATTATTCAGTTTCCATCCTTGTTTTAATGGATGAGGTATTCAAACAGGCTGGTTGGCTGGGAGCCCGCCAGCGGAAAAGATTTGTTTCCATCCTTGTTTTAATGGATGAGGTATTCAAACCTGTAGATGAATACAAAGCAGGTGTTGAAGCATACGGTTTCCATCCTTGTTTTAATGGATAAGCAATTCAAACGATTTGGCATTAAGACACAAAGAGTTAATATTATCTGTTTCCATCCTTGTTTTAATGGATAAGCAATTCAAACTAGAATTTACGGAAGTTATATAACAGAAGCAGGGATGTTTCCATCCTTGTTTTAATGGATAAGCAATCCAAACGAGGGAAAAAATATAGTTTGCGACTATTACCAGTTAATTGAGTTTCCATCCTTGTTTTAATGGATGAGTAATTCAAACTATTGATAAGATAGCAGACAGAGAATTTGAATATAGTTTCCATCCTTGTTTTAATGGATGAGTAATTCAAACAGAAAGATATTTGAGAACTTGGAGAAGGAGGTTGGGAGTTTCCATCCTTGTTTTAATGGATGAGTAATTCAAACACCAAAAATTGCCGCAAGGTCGTATGGTTCTTGTTCGTTTCCATCCTTGTTTTAATGGATGAGTAATTCAAACCCTATAACTTCATCCTTATTTTATGCCCAAACTCCTATATAAATCTTTCTTTTTCAACCCGAATTTTCTTACTGTATGATTATCAAACCCTTTATAAGAGTAAGAAAGATTGTGCAAATTATTTATAAATCCAATGCACAACCACTCCAATAAATCTCAATAATTAGCAGAGATTTTACACAATCCAAAACCAACTCAAACTTAAAACATACAAAATAAAACCAAAAAACTAAAATAATTAAAAAATCTCAATTTTAATTTGAAAAAATCAGTAATACTTTTTTCCAATTTTCTAGTACCAAAATTCAACAGGGGGTATATAAAAGCAAGAAAACAAAATTAAGAAATTTAATAGATGATATTAAACTCCCTAAGAGGCACTACCGAGCGAAGCGAGGCAGTGCATCCCTTTTGATGAAACTTTTCTAAAGTTTCATTTAGATCAATTCAACAAAATTTTCTATCATCTTCAATCCAACTTTTCCGCTTTTTTCTGGGTGGAATTGGGTGGCATAAACGTTATCTTTATTAATAACACATGGGAACTCTACGCCATAATCGCATGTCCCTGCTATCACATCTTTCTCTGTTGGATTCACATAGTAGGAATGCACAAAGTAGAAGTATTCATTATCTTTTATATTTTCAAATAAAGGAATGTCTCTTACTTTTTTTACGTTGTTCCATCCCATGTGTGGTATTTTATCGACATTTTTAAATTTTATCACATTCCCCTTTATAATACCAAGACCTTTTGTATCTTTACATTCCTCACTTTCCTCTAAGAGCAACTGCATTCCCAAACAAATACCTAAAAATGGAACACCCTCTTTTACAATGGCATAGATTGCATCCTTTAAATTTTCCAAATTTTTCATTGCATCTCCAAAGTTACCAACACCAGGAAGAATTACTTTATCAGCACTTAGAATTTCTTCCTTATCATTTGTAATTACCACATTTTTCTCATATAATTCAACGGCTTTTTTAATACTCCTCAAATTTCCAGCATTGTAGTCGATTATTGCTATCATAAACATCCCCGCTATTATTAATTCAATAATTCAATAAAAAAATAAACATTAAATAAAGAGTAACCGATAAAATCTATACGAACAAAATGAAAATAGATGTCTTTGAAGTTTTCTTAGTTTTTTATATTTTATATTATTTCTTCAATTTCTCTTAAAGTTTCTAATATTTTATTTAATGCAATCTCTGCATCTTCTTCTCTTTTTAATCCAGTTATAACTACTTTACCACTACCAAATATTAAGACCACGACTTTAGGATCGTCTAACCTATAAACTAATCCTGGGAATTGTTCTGGCTCATATTCAGTACCCTCAATCATCAATGCTATATCATCTAAGTTAGGTTCAATTCCCAAATCAGCAGTAGCAACCATGTTCTGAACTTTTACTTCTGGATTATCGATTATATCCATCCCCGCATCCTTTAGCTCTTTAATTATCTTTTTAATTGCCACTTCTGCCTCCTCTTTACTTTTAGCCCCCGTACAATTTACTTTACCACTTCTAAATATTAATAAAGCTACTTTTGGATCTGATAATCTACAAACTAATCCTGGGAATTGTTCTGGTTCGTATTCTGCGTTGTCTAATATCAATGCTGCCTCTTCTAAATCAATATCGCTGCCTATTTGTGTGGAGACAACAACATTAACAATTTTTATTTTTGGCTCCATGATTTCACCATGTTGTTTATATAGTAATAGTCTTTTTGATTTATAAAATATATAAATGTTTTTAACAATACCAAAAAATTTAGTTGCATAGATGTATAAATAGTCACATTAAAAAATTTACATCAAAAAATCAAAAACATAAAAATATCTAAATATGTGGATTAAAGTCTCTAAAATAAAATAAAAAAAGAAAGAAATTTCGTTTATCCGAACAATGCAGCAAGTCCAGCTGCAGCAGCTGCTGTGTCATCTTTCTTCTCTTCTTTTTTCTCTTCTTCTTTTTTCTCTTCTGCTGCTGGAGCTGCAGCAGCAGCTGGAGCTGCAGCAGCAACCGGCATTGCAGCGTTTTCGATAGCTTCGTCAATGTTTACTCCTTCTAATGCAGCAACTAATGCTTTGACTCTTGCCTCATCGACTTCAACACCTGCTGCACTTAAAACTGCTTTGACAGCATCTTCTGTAATTTCTTTTCCAGCAGCGTGTAATAATAATGCTGCGTATACGTATTCCATAAACTACACCTCCACAATTATATATGTGTTTCTTAAATTAGTTGTTATGTTTTCCATACATAAAGTTTTAATTAGTTTTTCTTGTATTTTTCAGTATCTTATATATATTTTTCGGTGACATACTCCTTAAGAAAAATATGGTATTTTGGGTTTTAGAACAACAATGCTAAACCTGCTGCTGCCGTTGCGGTGTCATCTTTCTTCTCTTCTTTTTTCTCTTCTTCTTTTTTCTCTTCTGCTGCTGGAGCTGGAGCAGCAGCACTTGCACTTGCCGATAGTCTTTCTCTTAAGTCGTCATCTAATGCATCATCACTAAGTTTTCCAGCAAGAGCCAACATTTGTGCGTATGCTTTACCAATAATGTCACTTGCTGTTTTATCTGTGAGGAATGCACTTTCAACAGACACTGCTCTTGCATTGAGGAATGCTTTTTGAATGAGCATTTCGATTGTTGCTTTTGTTGGAATTGCTGCATTAACTGATAAGTTGACTGCATGCATGTATGCATTTTGTATTTTTGAAATGAATTCTTCTTCGTCGATTTTCAATACATCTGGTGTGTAGATAATTCCATCTTCGTAAGCAGCGAGTAAGTTTAACCCAACTTTTATTGGTTTAATTCCTAATGTGGAGAGAATTGTAGCAAGTTTGTGTGAAACAACTTCTCCTGCTTTAACAACAACTTTATCTTCTTTAATTACAATTTTACCTTTTTCAATTGCTGCTGGAATACCTACACTTTTAAGCTCTCCAAGGAATGGACCTGGAGGCATCCCTGTTGAACCTTTTTGGACTTTAATGTCACAAGGTGCGATTGCTCCTCCTTTTATAGGAGCAGGTGTTTTACTTGCTTCTAATTCTTTGAATAACTTGAATGGGTTCATATCTGTAACAAGGATTGCTGCCCCTTTCTCAACATAGTCAGCGAGTTTAGCAAATTCAGGATTGTTTGTTTCTTCAGCAACTTCTTTGATTGCTCTTATGATTAGTGAGTTTCTTGACATTCTTAAAATCATCTTTCCTCTAATCTTATCTCTAATCTCTTGGAGCTGTCTTGCAGGAACTTCCATCATGTCAACTATTGCTACGACAGGTTTACTTTTGAGGAGTTCCTTTAATGTCTTTACCTCCTCAATTTTCCAAGGGGCAATTTTACGTTGTGTTGCTACTGCTGATGTCATTTTTTCCATCCCCTTATTTTTCTATTTTAACTGCTGGCCCCATTGTGAGTTTTACATATGCACTTTTAACGTGGTAAAGCCCCTTCTCGTATTTCTTAGCGACTGTGTTTAATATGGCCTCGATATTTTCAGCAACTTGTTCATCACTCATCTTTTCATTACCGACTAAAACATGGAATATTGGTTTATCTCTTGTGTTTACAACAACTGTCTTTTTAAGTCTTTCAACTAATGGCTTTAAATTGATATTTGCAGGAACTGGTTTTGGCATCTTCCCTCTTGGACCTAATATTGGACCAAGGTATCTACCAACCAAAGGCATCATGTCCGCCTGAGCTATGAAGAAATCATGAGCATTTGCAACCTTTCTTGCTTTTCTTTTGTCTTTACCTAATTCTTCTAATTCCTCTTCTCTAATAACAGTTAAACCTAATTCTTCTGCCTGAGCCGCCAAATCCCCTTTTGCGATAACCGCGATTTTTGCTTCTTTACCTCTTCCATGAGGCAATACTACTTCTTCTTTTAACCTGTTCTCTGGCCTTGATAGGTCCAATTCCTTGAGGTTCACTACTAAGTCGAATGACTGTGTGAAGTTTCGCGGCTTCGCAAGGCGGCGAGCCTCCTTCACTGCTTGCAATATCTTTTCTCTGTCCATGCTATTGCCTCCCTTTAATTAGTGTATAGAGCATCATTACTATACATAACCTATTATATAAATATTACTGCAAAGATAGCTTAGCTAAAAATTACGATTTTTAACCATACGTGATTGTTTATTCTTTAATTTTTAAAATAATGTATTGAAAAAAGTAGATTTGTTATTGATTTGTATGCATGCTAAAAATTTAATAGATTGATATTATGCCTAATTAATATCATAAGAGGTATTTAACTTTAACTGTCCTCATGTTTTTTATATTTTATCCTTAGTTTATGTTCTGTAATAATTCGTCACACATCTTTATTAAATCCTTTAGTGCCTCTTTTAAAACTTCTTCTGCATTAATACCTTCTTTGGTCTTAACCAATAACTTTGGGTTTGATATATATCTTCCGGTGTTGGGGTCTAAAACTGGGTGGTCTATTGAATAGGAGGCCATCAAAACACCATCTTTATTTAGCAAAATATCCTTTAACACATTACACAATGAGTGGTCTTCATTTAACAACTCAACTTCTATTAAATTTTCTTTTTTTTCTAAAATTTTTACCATTTTTTTGTCCATAATTTATCTCCTCCTTTATTTTATGAAAATTAAAAGAAAAAATTTTAAATTAAATTTACATTAAATTAACTTTAATTTATTGTTTTTCGACTTCTATTCCTGCGAGTTCCTTTTTTGCCAACTTTATATCTTTATTTAATACGATTCTTCCATTTTCTTCCCTGAAAAATTCCTTTTCGAGTCCTTCTTCAATTACCTCATCAACGTCTTTACCAGTTAAATAGGCCGCAAGAACAATAACATTCTTTACTGGTTTTGAACCAATGTTTCTAAATGCAAGTTCCCCATAAATTTCATTCAACTCACATAAAATTTCATTTAACTTATCCAATTCAAGTGAAGTTTTAATAACACCTTCTTCCTTTAAATACTTAACATTATGACCTAAAGCTTTTAAGGTATCGATTATTAAATCCTTGTTTACAGGATATTTCAAATCACTTAAACTATATTCATACATTCCTTCTTCATCTTTTGTATATTTTCTGTGGACTCTCTCTATTATTGATACTATTGTTCTGTAATTTTCAACAATTGAATCCTTGTCATAACCAAAAATCTTAATCCTCAACAAATTTTCTCTTGATTCTATTAAGCAGTCAATGTTTAATTTTGATATTCTATCGCAAATTTCAAGCATTTCTTCACTACATGATGTTTTTGCAGTAATGACTTTTCTCATTTTCTCACCAAATTAAATATATAAGATGGAGTATAAAAATTTTCGTCCATAATCCCTTACATTAAACATTAACATTACCTATTTATTTTTTGGGGTTTATATATAGCCATTTGCGTTATAAGTGGCTATTGTGCATAATCAAAAAATATTTGGCAAAACCTTGGGTTTTGCCGTTAAATATAAGGGAGGGAAAAACTATGATTGATGATATATTAAAAAATACTTTGGAAGTAGTATCTGTTGAAGAATTAAAGGAAGTTATGGAGAAGAAAGATAAGAGGGCATACATTGGATTTGAACCAAGTGGAAAGATACATTTAGGACATTACTTGCAAATAAGAAAGATGATTGACTTGCAGAATGCGGGATTTGATGTTGTTATATTGCTTGCTGATTTACATGCTTACTTAAATCAGAAAGGAACTATGGAAGAAATTAAAGAATTAGCGGAATACAACAAGAGATGTTTTGAAGCAATGGGGGTTAAGGCAGAGTATGTTTATGGGAGTGAGTTTCAGTTGGATAAAGAATACACCTTAGATGTTTATAAACTTGCTTTAAAAACCACATTAAAAAGAGCAAGAAGAAGTATGGAAGTTATAGCAAGAGAAGATGAGAATCCAAAGGTTGCAGAGGTTATTTACCCAATTATGCAAGTTAATGACATAAAGCATCTCAATGTTGATGTTGCTGTTGGTGGAATGGAGCAGAGGAAGATACACATGCTCGCAAGAGAACTCTTGCCAAGTTTGGGCTATAAAGCACCTGTTTGCATACACAACCCAGTGTTAACTGGTTTGGATGGAGAAGGAAAGATGAGCTCATCAAAGGGGAACTTTATAGCTGTTGATGATGAACCAGATGTTATTAAAAGTAAGATAAAAAAGGCTTATTGTCCAGCAAAAGTTGTTGAGGGCAATCCAATCATGGAGATAGCAAAATACTTCCTTGAATATCCTTTAACAATAAAGAGACCAGAGAAGTATGGCGGGGACTTGGTGGTTAATAGTTATGAGGAATTAGAAAAAATATTTACTGAAGGAAAATTGCACCCAATGGACTTAAAAAATGCTGTTGCAGAGGAATTAATTGAAATGTTATCGCCAATTAGAGAAAAATTACAATAAATATACAATAACTAAAGACTAAAACTAAAGAACTAAAATATTAATAGTATCGCATCAAAATTTATGTAATTGCAGAATTTAGTATCTTTGATTTAATACTTTTTATACAAAAATGGGGATGAATATGGAAATACTAAATGCTGTTTATTTTGGAAATCCTCTAAAAAATTACCTTTTATGCATTTTAAGTATTTTATTTGGGATATTTCTTGGTAGAGTATTGCATTACGTAATTAAAAACTACATAAAAGCAATGGTTAGTAGAACCAAAACAAAGTTGGATGATATATTCTTGTATGCCATAGATGAACCATTGGTAATCTTGGCGGTGATATCTGGGATTTGGATAGGGTTTAGTTTTTTAGAACTTCCTGAAAACATTTCAATCCTCATAAATGAGGGGGTTGTTGTAGCGGTTACGCTTTGTGTAATATTGTTTTTAATTAAGTTTGTTGACGATTTCATTCTTGAGTATGTTGTTCCATTAACAGAAAAAACAGAGAGCAAACTTGATGACCAGTTAATTCCCCCACTCAGGAAATTTTTGAAGATATTGATTGTAGTGTTTGGATTTGTAGTTATCTTGGATAATTTGGGGTATGATGTTACAACACTGTTGGCTGGTTTAGGTATTGGTGGTTTGGCCGTGGCATTGGCATCAAAGGATACTTTAGAGAACTTAATTGCTGGAATTTTGATTATTGTTGATAAGCCATTCACAATTGGAGATTGGATTAAGGTTTCTGACTATGAGGGAATTGTAGAGGAAATAGGGATTAGAAGCACGAGGATAAGAACTTTTGGAGACTCTTTAATCACCATCCCAAATGCCTCACTCTCAACAAATGTTATAGAGAACTTTTCAGCAATGAGGAAGAGGAGAGTTTTGACTACTATAGGTATAACTTACGATACTCCAGCAGATAAAATTAAAAAAGCAGAAGAAATTTTAAAGGATATTTTAAAAAATCACCCTGCAGTTGTTGAACCAATAAGAATACATTTTGTTGAATATGGTGATTGGAGTTTAAATTTGAGAGTTGAGTATTTTATAAAAAATTTAGGGTTTGATTACTATTTAAATGCCTTAAATGAAATAAATCTTAAAATAAAAGAAGAATTTGAAAAAGAAGGTATTGAAATGGCATTCCCAACGCAGACGGTTTATTTAAGGAGGGATAACTAATTTTTAACTTTAAAAGAACACATCCTTAATACCATCTAATATCATTTGGACTGATATGGCTGCCAACATTAACCCCATCATTCTTGTCATTATTTTGATTCCTATTGGGCTAAGTTTATCTTCTATTTTTTCTGCTGATTTTAAAATTGCGTAAGTTGAGAGGACACATGTTAATATTGCTAAGATAACTGCCAATTTATCATCATAACTACTTGCCTTTGTCATTAAGACAATAACTGATGTTATAGCTCCTGGCCCTGCCAATAGTGGCATTGCAAGTGGAATGATTGCTATATCCTCTAATTCTGATGCAATTTCTTGTTCTGTTTTTGAATGTCTAACCCTTGAAATTTTCCCATGAAGCATGTCCATTGAGATGGTAAATAGTAATATCCCCCCGGCTATTCTAAATGCTTGGATAGATATTCCAAAAAACAACAAAATATATTTCCCCAACAATGCAAAAGAAATAAGTATTATGAGTGTTGCTATGGTGGTTTTCTTTATAATCCTCAATCTTTCTTCATGCGTATATTGGGCTGTTATAGCCATAAATACTGGAACTAATCCAACTGGATTAATTATTGCAAATAGGGACGTGAGTGCCAATAATGCAAATTGATAGTCCATATTTTTCCCTTCATTTTATTTTTTTGCTTAAATAACACTCTGTTTAGAGTCAATTATAGTCATTCTGCAATTAAATGACCTTTAACATACTTAAATTTTAAATTAGATGTTTGTTAAAAAACCTAAGATTGAAATTTGGAGTAATGATTTAGGATCCTCATTCGCAGAACGACTATATGTTAAATCTCCTCTTTATTCCATCATACAAGTCGATAACATTCCCATTTAAAAATGCAGACATTGTGTATATAACCCCGGGTGGAAGAATATTTGTTGGTGTTCCCTTCCTTACAAAATAGACCCTATCAAACCCTAATAACCCCCCAAATATCATTCCAGCCAATTTTGGAAGTTCTTTAAGTTCTTTAAAAGTTATAACCACAACGGGATCATCTGTCGAAACCCCAACATACCCCACTCCATGAATTTTCTTTGGTTTATTTGAGACAGATGAAGAGGCGTCATATCCAAACTTTTTTCCGATTTCCTCCACAAACAACGCCATCTCATTAACGATATCTTCTCCCCCATAAGTGTCAAATGAAACAATCAATGCATCTCCGTATTTAGAGCCGGCCTTTGCAATAGCGTAAGAAATCCCCTCACCCGCATCCTCTGGGTTATCTGAGATGCCGTTTAAATCATTAAAACCTTCAGCATGTTTTTTTAATATATCAATGATTATTTTGTTTGTCTCCTCAATTAAATTCTCTGGAACAAAGGAAGTTATAACAATATCGTCACCAGTGATATTTGTTAATGCTGCCTTAACCCCAATTTTTGGAAGTTCCTTTTTTATCTCATAGTCTATTTTTTCATTTACCTTTGGATTCGTTGAGACATCATTTGAAGATATATCCACTCCTATTGCTGAGATGTAATACATGATATCACACTTATTTACTTCATTAAAGAAAGAATTTTATACCTCCGAGCATAGCGAGGAGGTATTAGTGCGGGATGCAACGACGCGACGTTGCGAGGATATATCCACTCCTATTGCTGAGATGTAATACATGATATCACACATTAGCTGATTTGTATTAATCTTATTTAGAATTTTTGGGTTTATTTAAAAAATTTAACATACTCTTACAAATACCCAATTTCATTATACTCTTTCCATATTCCTCTTCCCATTCTTCTCTAAACCTCCTCAAAACATAATTATCGTATATATATTCAACATTAACCTTTGCCTCTATTAAAATAAGTCCCTCTGCTGGTGCTGGAGGAACGCCTTCCTTATAATGTGTATCTAAAAGTTTATCAATCCAATCAACTGGCTTTTTTTCACTTCCCACATAGGATAAGGCAGTGACTATTTTCCTAACCATATTCCATAAAAAACTCTCTCCGATAACGTCAATAGTTATGAAGTACTCATTTGCATCTATTTTGATATCATAAATTGTTCTTATTGGACTTCTTTCTTTACTCCTATCTTTTTTTGATAAATTGTGGAAGGAATGTGTTCCTATCAATTTTTTGGATGCCTCTCTCATTAATTCAATATTATAGCCCTCATCTGGCAAAATATACCTATAATGCCTAAACTCTACCTTTGGAATCTCATCTATCTCCCTATATCCCAAAACCCAAATGCCTTTCCCTCTCAATTTTGAATATATGAATGATAAAATCGGCTCTTTGTTTAACTCAACAACAACAAAATTTCCTAAGGCAGAGACACCCTTATCTGTCCTTCCCCCACTGAATATGACCTTCTCTTCCTTTAAATAACCACATTCTTTTAAGGCATCCATTAAAACATCAACAACAGTGTTTCTGTGTGGTTGAGATTGGAAGGAATATCTTCCATCATAAGCGACTTTTAGTATATACATAAAACCACCAAATTAAATTATTTTTTGCAATTTTGAGGTATATTGGTTCATTAAAATTTTCCTACGTATTTTAGTTATGTTATATTTTAGTTTTTAATAAAACTCTTCATAAACCTATACTTTATAACCACTGGTGGAATGTCAATGTCCTTAACCTTCTCATTATATGGAATTGCCTTTGCAATGATAACCTTTAATTTATTCTCCTTTAATGCTTTTTTAAAAACCTCCTCCAATTCCTCCTCAGTTTCTACAGTCACAGCATCAATACCACATGCCTTAGCAACCTTTTCCAAATCCGTGTTTGTTGTGTGCGTTGGTTGATTTCCAGTTGAACCATAAGCACTATTATCAACAATAACGAGAATTAAATTATTTGGTTTCATATAGCCAATTGTGGATAAAGAACCCATGTTCATCAAAACTGAACCATCTCCATCAATTACAACAACCTTCTCATTTGTGGATAAAGCCAATCCCAAACCAATTGATGAAGCCAATCCCATTGAGCCGAGCATGTAGAAATTTCTATCTCTATCTTTAACATGATACAACTCCTTGCTTGGAAATCCTATATTGCTTATAACTAACTCATCCTTTACATGCTTCATCAATATTCTTATAATATCAATCCTTCTCATTGAACTCATGTTATCTCCTCGAAACTTTTAGAAAATGCCATTATTTTAAATTTGAAGAGAAATAACTGTCATTTAATTGCAGAATAGCTATAAATTTACATTAATTGCCATACTTTTCAATTAACTCCCTCAAATTTAAAATACCTTTATGGATGGCAGTGGCTATTAAAATCCCATTAACTCCTAAATTATAAGCAATTTTTACATCTTCTTCATCTCTAATCCCACCACCAATATAGATTGGGTTATTTACTTTGTTTATAACATCTTTTATCAATTCAACATTTATTCCCCTTTGGGTTCCAACTGAAGAGATATCTAATATTATTAGCGGTGTTTTTTCATCAACATAACTCAAAATCATATCTAAATCATAGTTTAGCAATTTTCCATCTTTAAAATCTAAACTTAAAATAATATCCTTTTCTTTTAATAAATTCAAATCTCTTAATGTTTCTGTTCCAATAATTGCCTTATCGCAAATTTTTAAAACATTTTGTAAATCATCTTTATCCCTAACTCCCGCATCTACGATTTTGTTCATGTCTATTTCTCTAATTATCTCAAAGTTATTTCCTTTTTCCATTATAGCATCTAAATCAGCAATATATACGGTTTCTGCTCCATTTTCTTTATATTTTTCTGCTATTTCTATTGGATTGGAAGAGTTACATAAAACGGATTTTAGGGGTTTGTATTCCTCTCTTTTTCCACTTTTTCCATGGACTGCTAAACCTCTCATAATATCTAAAACAGGAATTATTTCCATAGCTTTCACCAATCGCAGAGATTTTAAATTCCTAACTCCTTATGATTAAACTTATTAAAAAAGTTTTAGTAGGTAAATTTGAATATTCAAAACTACCGTTGTATTCTCCTAAAAATAATAAGAAAATGAAAACAATTAAGAAAATAATAAAAAAACAAAAAAACAAAAAATAAATTTTGAGGGGTCCCATAACGGGTTCCCCCTCAAAGCCACAGGCGTGTTAGGGGCAGGACGTAGGATACCCGGTTTGTGGGGGCATGTTTTAGGGAATTTGTAATAAACCAATATAGAGGTTGTTTGATTTATTTCATTTCGTCAACCTTCTTAATTAACATTTTTAAGATTTCTCTGTCTGGTAAGAGACCTTCTGGTGGTTCAACAACTTTTTTTAACTCAATTGGGACTCCGTCCATTCTATAGGCAGTTCCTTCAACTTCAACTCCAGCAATTGCTGGAGGTATGATGATGTTTGCCAAATGTGTTGTTGGTGTTTCGTGTGGGTCAATACAGACCAATGGGATTCTTGCCATGTGTTGGACTGCCTTTTGTGGGAAGTGTGCTCCTGGGTCTGAAGCGATGTTGAGCATCATGTCAGTTTCTCCTCTTTGCAAGACATCGTTTGCACATGTTTCTCCTGGGTTGAATCTTGGGTAACCTCTTGAGAAGTCAACACCAAATGGATAACCTGTTACCCAAGTTAATACTTGGTTGAACCCATTTACGTTGTAGTGCCCTCTCATTGGCATTAATCCGAATTTTGTGTAGGCATTTAGGTCAATAATCAATTGGATAGCATTGTCGATATTTCTGTGTTTTCCTTTTGTCATTGTGACTCCCATACCAAAGAAAAGCTGTCCAAATTGAGCATTCTTACAAATATCAACTGCCTCATAAATCAACTCTACTGGAATTCCTGCGACTTCATCAACTTGCAACTCAAACCCTTTCAATGCTGCCCTCATTGCACTGATTAACTCGTAGTCCTTATGCTGTTCAACTTGCAAGTGAATATCTGCTAATTTTGCAGTATCTGTCTTTCTTGGGTCAACGACAATTAATGTTCTGTCTTTTCTTCCTCTCTCTCTGAAAAACCCTCTTGGGAATACTCCGTATCTACTCATATGTCTTGGGTGTGCGTGCATTGGGTTTGAAGCCCAGTAGATAATTACATCAGCTCTGTTTTTGACTTCTCCACAGGTACAAACCGGGTATCCTACGTCCTGCAATCCAAGAATTGAAGGCCCGTGTCAAACACTCGCAGTGTTGTCAATAATTGCACTAACTTTCTCAGCCAATTTTACCGCATATTGGTGTGCATGACATTCTGTAGCAGAGAATCCATAAATTAAAGGCAATTTTGCTTCAACCAACAACCTTGCGGTTTCTTCAATTGCAGTTTCGTAGTCAACTTTTTTGAATTCATCTTTTTTATTTTCTCTCATTAATGGCTCTGTGTATCTCACTGCACCTTCAAAGTGCATAAATTTTGCGTTTCCAATTCTGCATGCATGTCTTGTTCCTACAATGTGTCCATCTTCAACGAGGATTTCTAAGTCATCACAGAGTGTCCCACAAAATGGACACACGACATTCTTAACGACTTCTACCATATTCATCACACTTTTAGTTGTTTTAGTTTTATATAATATACCAAATATATATCAAAAAATTATATCAATATAAAGAGAACTTAAAGCAACTTATAATACTTGTGGTATTAGTTTGTCTAATTTGGGTTATTAAAATATGTTATCTGGTTACCGTTCCTCCGTTCTCTCCTCAAGGTGGCTTAAGTATAATACGGCAAAACTCTTTGGGTTTTGCCATTAATTTTTTAAGTGGCCATTTTTCCTCCTTTAAATTTTGAAATTAAATGTTTAATGCCCCATAAATTTATTGAAGTTATGTTCATCGAACCGAAGGTTCGAGTAGCGAAAACTCCGCAGGAGTTTTCGCCTAAACTCTTAGCGCACACAACTATAATTTTTAACTATATTCAACCACCTTGAGGAGTTCTCCCGTTCCGTCCAGAGGACTTCATCAAGGGAGCGTTCGGGGAGAACGGAACTCCCCACATCCTAAGTTAAAGAACGTAGCGAGACATTCTCTTAGATTTTGTGTCTTTATGAATTATTTAACAACAAGTGCATTTCTCTTAATCTTCTTACATGCTTCAACACACTTCAAGCACATTACACAGAACCCTTTTAGTGGCATCTCATCGTCGCCAGTTAATTCTAATACGTTGTATGGACAAACATCAACACAAATTCCACATTCACTACATAATGAAGGGCTGAATTCAATTCTGTTGTATTCTTTTCCTTCTATGGTTATTTTACCTAACTTCAACGCTCCTGTTGGACATGCCACTGTACATGCTCCGCATCTTACACACATTCTGAATTTCTCTTTCTCTTCTGTTTTCCTCTTTGTTGGAAGTTCCATTCCTCTCTTGTTAATTACCCTTATAGCACTTGTTGGACACTTCATTGCACATGAACCGCAGTAGTTACAGTTTTCCTCAACCCACACAAGCCCTTCATCGTATGCTGGTTTTGGTGGCTCATACTCAACTTCTAAGGTTATTGCATTTACTGGACAGACTCCTTCACACAAACCACATGCTGGACATGCTTTTGGAAGTTTTACAATTAGGTTCTCTGCATCAAACTTTATCATGTTTCCTGGACAAATATCAACACACTTTGCACATCCAATACATTTTTCTGTATCAAGTGTGAATGTTTTGATGGTTTTCTTTCTTTTGTTTGGTAATTTTCCAGCGACAAATATTGCGTTCCATGGACATGTTTGAGCACAGATTCCACAGTAAATACACTTGCTTTCATCAACAACTGCTTTGTTATCTTTAATTTCTATTGCATTTACTGGACAGACATCTACACAGACACCACATGCAACGCAGTCGTCAGTGACTGCAATTGGTTCTTGTGGAATGACAATTTCTTTCTTTGGTTTCTCAACTTTTCCTGGAATTGAGATGATTTCTATTGGACAGACATCAACACATTTCTCACATAATACACAGTGTCCTTTTGAGTATGGGAATTCATCATCAACCTTTTTAATTCCTGTTGGACATGCCTTTGCACATGCTCCACATTTAAGACATTTTGTTGGGTTGTATGTTATTCTACCATCCTTGTCGGACAATGCTCCAGTTGGACAGGCCTCTACACATGACTTGCAAATCTTGCAAGTAATAAATGGTGCTATTTCAATAGCCTTTGTGGGGCATGCTTCTTTACATGCATTACACAAAAGACATGCTTCCTGCTGAATCTCTATACCGCCCAAGCGTAAAACCCCCATTAATTTTTAAAATTTTTGAAATGGATAAAAAACGTTTAAAATCCCCTTCTGCATAGAAGGGGTTTTCCCCACAACCTCCCAAAAATGGGTTCGGTTGAGGGGATTATTCTTCTTTAACGATCTCTAAAATTACGTTTCCTTTTTCATCCTTAACTATTATATGAGCTGCGCATGAGTATCAAGGGTCGTATGCTCTTAAAACCATCTCTATTAAGTTTAATTTTTTCTCATCTACCACACACATCACCCCAATGTAGGGTTAATTTTAATTTTTAAAATTTTTAAAATTTTTCAAGGTTAAGAATTGGGAAAGACTTATTCTTTAAATATTACTTCTGCTGCCTGCTGAATTGCTTTTTCCATTGTTGGAACGTTGTGTGTTGTAGCAACAATCATGTTTGCTTTAACAACAATTCCATTGTCATCGGTTTCGTAGTTGTGGATTAACACACCTCTTGGAGCATATACTACTCCAACACCGTTTCCTGCTTTTGGTTCAACTTCTACCTTGACATCTTCTGAGGTTATTTCGCTATCATTTAACAATTCTTTAACTCTTTCACATGCAGCTAAAAGCTCAATTAATCTTGCATGATTGTATGCTAAGGATTGGTTTGCTGGGAATCCAAACGTGTCTAAGAATTCTTTTCTTGCTTCTTCTGCTAATGGTGTTTTCATGCTGTCACATACATTGAGCATTGCCAATGGTCCAACTCTATAAAGTCCTTCTGGATATCCAACTTTTTTGTTGTATGGGTATTTTACATAGCTGTGGGATACAACATGCTCTCCAATGTAATCTAAATATTCACTTGGTTGGAATTCCATTTTCTCTTTTCCATCTGGTGAGAGGAATCTTAATGTTCCATCGTAGAATTCGTGTTTACCATCATTTACTAAACCTAAATACCATGTATCAATTACACCGAGTGTTTTTATTTGTTCCATGTACTGCTCGTTGATGGATTTTATTAATTCAACCCCATCTTTTGCATACTCAATCATTGTGTCAATTTCTTTTAAGAATGCGTCTCTGTCCTCTTCACTGAATGGCTTTGAAACTCCTCCTGGAATTCCTGTCACTGGGTGAATTGCTTTCCCACCAGTCGCTTCAACTAACGCTTGTCCGAATTTCCTTAATGCAATTGCCTTTTTAGCAACTTCTGGAGCTTTATCAATAACTCCAACAATGTTTCTTATTGCTGGGTCAGCATCAGGCCCAACTACAAAGTCAGGTGCTGCGAGGAAGTAGAAGTGCAATGCGTGGCTGTGTATCATGTTTCCTAAGTGCATTAATTCTCTAACTTTTTTTGCTGCACTTGGAATTTCAACGCCCCATGCAGCATCAACTGCCTTAACACTTGCTAAATGGTGTGCTGTTTGGCAAATCCCACAGATTCTTGGAACAATTCTTGGAACCTCTTCTGCTGGTCTTCCAACAACGAACTGCTCAAATCCTCTTAAAGCAGTTATGTGCAATTTTACATCCTTTGGCTTACCATTCTCATCTAAGGTAATTGTTACTTTTCCGTGTCCTTCGAGACGGGTTAAAGGTTCAATTACGACCTTACCCATAGGGTCACCATCCTTAATTTTGGTTTATTTGGTTATTTTTTACTCTTGATTGTGTGTTTGATTATGTGTTTATTTTATCTTCTTGGAAATTAAAGCAGCAGGTAAACTGAATCTGTTCAACAATGCAACTTTGTCTGGGATTTCCAATGCTGCCTCTCCAGCATTTGCAAATGTGTTTGCCGCCGCTGCTCCTTGATCCAATACAGCATCTGTTTTTCCATAACATCCTCTACATGGAACACCTGCATTTGGACACTTTGCTCCACATCCTGCTCTTGTAGCCATACCTAAGCAGGTGTAACCTTGTTCAAATAAACATTTTTCCGGATCTGGTTTTCCTTCAAATGTTCTTTTGAATTTCTCTGGGAATACGTTTTCTTTTTTCCTTGGACATTCGTCACATACAATTTTTGTAGAGAATTTTGGTTCTTCTCCATTCAATAATGCAACAATTGCACTTGCAATCATATCTGGTGTTGGAGGACATCCTGGGATGATATAATCAACTTTTATAACATCTGGGATTGGTTTTACGTAATCTTCCAATGGTGGGATTTCTTCTGATGGGATTGTTCCAGGGTTGTCAGTTGATTCTGTTGAATAAACCCTGTTTATCAATTCTTCTTTTGTGTATAAGTTTCCTAAACCAGGAATTCCACCATAAGCAGCACAAGTTCCCCATGCAATTACAATTTTTGCTTTCTCTCTAAATTCATGGACAAGGTGCTCATCGTGCTCGTTTCTAACTCCTCCTTCTAACAACGCAACATCTATCCCGTCAGGAATTTCCTTTGGGTCTGCGACAATTGGAGCATAGACGATCTCCAAGTTTGGCAGAACCTCTAATAACTTGTCATGCAAGTCAAGCAATGAGATGTGACACCCAGAACAGCCACATAATTGTATCATTGCTACCTTAACTTTATCTGCCATTTCATCACCTTTGGAAATTTAAAATTTTTAAATTTTCAATAAAAAGAAGGTAGCCATATAAAAAAGGCCTTGACCCCTCACTTTAGGGGCGGTTGTTCCACAGGTCCTTATCGGTTCCCTGTGGAACTCATCCCTTTTTTTAGCCTTATTGGGCCTTGAGAGGGTTAGGTCCTAATTTTTTAACTCTTTCTGTCATTTCATTTACAGCAGCAACGAATTTATCAGCTTCTGCTGCAGTCATGAAGTACATTTCTATTCTTTCTCCACCAATTCCTAATTCATCTAATAATTTTTTGGTGAACCTAACCCTCTCTTCGGCCCTAAAGTTTCCAGTCTCGAATGCACACTCGTGTGGTTTTCACCCTGCAACAAAGACAGCGTCAGCGCCTTTTTGGAACGCCCTAAGGGCGTAAGTAATGTCGAATTTACCAGTGCATGGTATTCTTATAGGCCTGACGCTGGCAGGGTATTGCATTCTACTTGTTCCAGCTAAATCTGCTGCACCGTATCCTCATTGATAGCAAACGAATGCTACAATTATTGGTTCACTCATAATAATCCCTTTTTTTCTTTTTATAAGATCTAATGAAGCTTAATGAAATAAAGGTAAAGGTAAATCCCCCAAGGGCCACATAGCCCCCATCAGCGCCATCCTGGCAGAGCCTTCGGATGGCGCCTCATCTGTTTATACCTTGAACCACCCTAATGTTGAACTCATACGGATTTATTTGAATCGAAATTTGATATTGTTTGATTTATTGTTTAGATTTAATTTATGCGAATTTAGATGTTTAGTTAGCTCGGTATCGAGTGGAGCATGTGCCGCGCCATTCCCACAAGCAGAATTAAATTATTTACTGTTTCTCAAGCATTTTGTGTGTCTCGAGCAATCCATCAATAGCAGCAATAATTTGTTCGTCTCTGTAGTATCTTAACTGCATTGCTCCACTTGGACATGCTCCTGCACAAGCACCGCATCCCTTACATGCGATGTCGTTAACTTGTGCAACTAAGTGCCCATCTTTCTCAACGTAGGTTATAGCGTTGTATGGACACATTGGAGCACAAACTTTACATCCACCACAGACTTCTTCGTTTACTGTTGCCCTTATCATTTCAATCTTAAATTGTCCCTGTGCCATTGGGATTGCTACTGCACTTGCTGCACCTTTTGCCTGAGCTACTGTGTCTGGAATGTCTTTTGGTCCTTGAGCAACCCCTGCAATTGCTACCCCGTCAACTTTTGTGTTAACTGGTGCAAGTTTTGGGTGTAATTCTTTGTAGAATCCATCTGGACCAACGTCGATTCCAAGCATCTTTGCGAGTTTCTTTGTGTCTTTTCTTGCAACTAATCCACATGATAATACAACTAAATCAGCTTCAATTTCGAGGATTTCTCCCAATAATGTGTCTTCAACTCTTACAATCAAGTTCTTAGTTTTTGGATCTTCTATGATACATGCTGGTCTTCCTCTTATGAACTTGACACCGAATTGTTCCTGTGCTCTTCTGTAGTATTCTTCGTATCCTTTACCGAATGATCTGATGTCCATGTAACAGATGTAAACTTCTGCGTTTGGGTCGTGTTGTTTCATTAATTGAGCATTCTTCAATGCGAACATACAGCAGATTCTTGAACAGTAGTGGTTTCCTATTTTTGCGTCTCTTGAACCTACACACTGAATGAATACTGTTCTGTGTGGATGTTTACCATCACTTGGTCTTATTTCGTGTCCTCCTGTTGGTCCTGCTGGGTTAATCATTCTTTCTAATTCGAGTGTTGTTATGACGTTGTCGTAGACACCATATCCGTATTCTTCTTTAAGTGTTGCATCAAACTCATCGTATCCAATTGCATTGATAATTGTACCAACTTTGAGTTTGATTTCTTCTGGTTTTTGGTCGTATCTTATTGCTCCTGGACCACAAGCTTTTTCACACAAACCACAGTCAATACAGTGCTCTTTGTCTATTGTATAAACTAATGGTACTGCTTGTGGGAATGGCACGTATATGGCTTTTCTTGTACCTAATCCTAAGTCGAATTCGTTAGGTACTTCAATTGGACAGACCGCGGCACATGCTCCACATCCGGTACATACATTTTCGTCAACGTATCTTGGTTTTTTCTCAATGGTAACTTCAAAGTTACCGATGTATCCTTGGATGTCTTTAACTTCAGCGTATGTTATGAGTTCAACATTAGGGTGGTTCGCAACAGTTACCATCTTAGGGGCCAAAATTCACAGAGCACAATCGTCGGTTGGGAATGTCTTTGCAAGTTGAGCCATTCTACCTCCAATTGATGGCTCCTTCTCTACAAGATATACCTTGTATCCTTGGTCTCCTAAGTCAAGAGCTGCCTGAATTCCAGCAATACCAGCTCCTATAATCAAACAGCTCTTATCAACTTCAACTGTTTTTTGTGGAACGTCTTCTAATCTTTTTGCTCTTTCTACACCAGCAGCAACCAATTCCATAGCTTTTTTGGTTGCTGCTTCTCTATCATTCATGTGCACAAATGAATCGTGCTCTCTAATATTTACAAACTCTAAGTAGTATGGAGACAAGCCTGCTTCTGCGAGACAAGTTCTAAATGTTGGCTCGTGGATTTTTGGAGTACATGCTGCAACTACGACTCTATCTAAGTTGTACTCTTTTATAGCCTCTTTAATGAGGTTTTGACCTGGATCTGCACACATAAATGGATAGGTCTTTGCAACAACTACCCCATCAAGTTTGGCGGCAAAATCTTTTACCGCCTCACAATCTACCACACCATTGATGTTGGCACCACAGTAGCAGACGAATACCCCAACTCTGGGGCTACTCATGAATTCACCTCCATGGATAAATAGACATAATACACTCTATAAATTCACTCACCTTATTATAAAAATGTATATCCTTAAATTTTTTAATGAGGGTTATTATATATACTTGGAGCTTCTAATTGTCCCAAAAATTAATTTATGATAAATTTTAGGTTTGCGTAAAATAACATTTAATTTAAATCAAAGATGTTTAACCGTAAATTTTATATATTAGAAATGTTAATGGATATAGCGGCACGGTGTGGGATAGCAGTGAGAGCATCCCCCATCCCCCCACCTCACTGCTGATAACACCGTGCTGGAGGCATGCCTCCTAATACCATTCCCACCCCCCTCATACCCCCCAAGAGAATTTACTCAAAATCCCCCTCCCCCCAATCTATTTTTTGCCCCCTCCCCCTCACAATTTTTTTAAATGAAGTATTAATCCATATATTTAAATTTATGGTTATTTTAATTTGCTATTTGTTTGAGGTAAATTTATATAAACTTAGTTGTAATAAAATTTAAAGGATTTAGATGAACTTTAAAGACAAAGTGTTAAGAGGGATTGTATGGATATTATTGGGTTAGTTTTTACGTCTTTTTGGTATATTTTGCCAGCATATATTGCAAATGCTACTGCATGTATATTTGGGGGAGGAACACCATTAGATTTAGGAAAAAATTTTATAGATGGAAGAAGGTTAGTAGGGGATGGTGTAACCTTCAAAGGAACTTTTTCTGGAGTATTATGTGGAACTATAGCGGCAATTTTACAGGGAGTTATATTAAATTTAAAAATAGTTAACGTTCCAATGGTATTTTATTCGAATATATTTGAATATACTTTTTTAGGGTTTTTGTTATCTTCTGGGGCACTTTTTGGGGATATGGTTGGTAGTTTTATAAAGAGGAGATTGGGAATAAAGCAGGGTAATCCAGCGCCAATATTGGACCAATTAAACTTTGTTTTTGGAGCTATACTTTTTACGTATCCGTTTTCACCGATTCCATTGAATATGGTAATAACAATATGTATAATTACCCCAGTAATTCACTTAACATCAAATATCATTGCATATAAACTCAAAATTAAAAAAGTTTGGTGGTAATAGCTATATTTTGTAAATTATGGAGAGTAATAATTTGATCGAAAATATGCTTTGATACCCAACTTAAATATAGATTACTACAATGATTATGAATGATATTATATTAATATGGTATAAATGGTGTAATTTGAGTCGTTTGTAATAAAATGGATGGGTGTGATGATGTCACCTAAAAACAAAACCAAGAGGTGTATAAAGTTGACTTATATACCAAAACCTTTGGTTTTGCCATAAAAAGTGCATAATAGATTTTTAAAACTCTCATAAGCCCTTAAAAATTAAAACAAATATAAATCAACCAAAAATTTTATTGAGGTTTTGTCTAAACTTTAACGCACACAACCATAGATTGATAGATTTTTTTATTTTTTCATATTGATGGAATACTTATTACAGACCTTTAAATACTTTATATAAGGCATATTCCTTTTTTAAAAGCAAAAAAATCACAAATTATTTATACTTTTGTCCAATAGTATAATCTAACCTTTGATATTGGTATATAAAGAGTTTTGAAATCGTATTTAAATATTAAAAAACTTAACGAATTTCGAATGAATATCATTATGTATTTCATAAAATTTTATTGTTCATTATTATTTTATATAAGTTCAATGGTGATTAAATGATATCCGCGAAATCCGTAAAACCAGAAGTAATGGTAGTGAAAAGGAATGGAATAGAAGAGAGATTCAACATAAATAAACTGGTAAAATCTCTAATGAATGCAGGGCTTGATTATGATAAAGTGAATTTGGTAATTGAAAAAATCTGCAACAATATATACAATGGAATATCAACTAAGGAATTAAAAAATTTAGTATATAAAGCATTAAAAGAAATTGATAAAGACGTTGCTGATAATTACAAGTATGAAAATTGCCTTAAAGTGAGGACATCCGAAAAACAGTTTGAGCCATTTAACAAACAGAAAATAGTAGATGCTTTGATAAAAGAGACAGGTGCAGATGTGGAGATAGCAAAAAAAATTGCAGATGAAGTTGAAAAAATTGTAAAAAAATTGGAGATAAAATACTTGACTGCCCCAATGATAAGAGAAATTGTAAATGCTAAGTTAATTGAGCATGGTTTAGAGGAACTTAGGCATAAACATACAAGGTTGGGTATTCCAATATACGATATAACCAAGTTAATTAAAAGTGGTTCAAGAGAGAATGCAAACTTAATGCACAACCCAGAGAGTATTCACAAATGGGTTGCTGACGAGACGATGAAACAATATGCCTTAATGAAAATTTTTCCAAGATATATAGCAGATGCTCACATGAGGGGGGATATACACTTACACGACTTAGAATACGCTGCTGTAAGGCCTGTTTGTTTGCAACATGATTTGAGACCGTTCTTTAAGTATGGGTTGAGGGTTGATGGAACTGGGTTACATACAAGTGTCTCAAAACCTGCAAAACATCCAGAAGTTGCTATCCAACACGCTGCAAAGGTAATGATGGCAGCACAGACTAACATGAGTGGTGGGCAAAGTATAGATGAATTCAACATTTGGCTTGCTCCATACGTGAGGGGATTGAGCTATGAGAAAATAAAGCAGTTAATGCAGATGTTTGTTTATGAATTAAACCAGATGTATGTGGCAAGAGGAGGGCAAGTTATATTTAGTAGTATAAACCTTGAGTTGGAAGTTCCAGAATTTTTAAAAGACAAGGAAGCAGTAGTTGCGGGAACCACAAGGGGAACTTATGAGGAATATGAGGAAGAGGCAAAGATGATTGTCCATGCATTGGTAGATGTGATGTTGGAGGGGGATGCAACAGGAAAACCATTCTTATTCCCAAACACCATATTCAAATTGAGGGAAAATGCGTTTGAAGATGAGGAATTAATGATAAAAATCCATCAATTATGTGCGAAATTTGGAACTCCTTACTTTATAAACATGCTTCCAGATTGGCAAGTTAATAACACAAACGCAATGGGTTGTAGGACAAGGTTAAGTGGGGATTGGACTGGGGATGCTGAGGTTGATACATTAAGAACTGGAAACATGCAATGGTATACAATAAACTTACCAAGAATTGCTTATGAGGCAAAAGGGGATGATGATAGATTATTTGAGATTTTGCGTGAGAGGTTGGAGTTGGTTAAAGAGGCATTGTTAATTAAGCATAAGGTCACAATGGAGAGGTTATATGAAGATGGAGTTATGCCGTTCTTAACCCAAAAGTTTGATGGGGAGGAGTACTACAGATATGACCACACAACAAAGACGTTTGGATTTGTTGGGTTGAACGAGATGCTTAAATACCATTTAGGAGAAGAACTCCACACATCAAAAGATGCTTTGAAGTTTGGGGAGAGGGTTATAAGATATATGAGAGAATATGCGGATGATTTAAAAGAAAAAACTGGTTTAAGATGGTCTGTAACTCAAACTCCTGCCGAGTCAACAGCGGGAAGATTTGCAAGGTTGGACATGAAGTATTATAGGGAGGAGGCAAAGACCGTTGTTAATGGAGACTTGAGTGATATTGATTCACTCTACTACTCAAATTCCTCTCATGTTAGGGTTGATGCTCCAATAACTCTTGGAGAGAAGTTGAGGATAGAGGAAAGATTCCATCCTATCTGCAATGGTGGGCATATAATGCACTTGTGGAATATTGAGAGTGCAGCAGATCCAGAGGTGTTAATGAGCATAACTAAAAAGATAACGAAAACAAACATTGGATTCTGGGCATATACGAAGAATTTGAGTGTTTGTGAGAAATGTAGGATGGCAATGGGTGGATTAAGAGATAAGTGCATAAATTGTGGAAATGAGAATATTGCAAAATTTAGTAGGATAACTGGTTACTTGCAAAATGTTTCCAACTTCAACAAGGCAAAACAACAGGAAGTTAAGGATAGAAGGATAGTAAAGATATTTGAGGATTAGGAAAGAATAATAGATAATAACTATGAATAGACATACCAAAATCTTTTTTAGTTGCTATTTTTTGAAAATAACATTAAACTTTTCTATTTTTTAGATAAAGTGTAAGAGGCATTTTCCTCTTAAATTTTTAGCCATTATTTTTGTATTTTAGATGTTGAAAATATATTTTTGTAATATTTTAAGGTTTGAAACGAAAAGTATATATATGAGAAAGTGCATGGTATTGTATGCCTTCAATGGAAAGCGATGAGGACCCGTAGCCTAGCCTGGATAGGGCACCGGCCTTCTAAGCCGGGGGTCGTGGGTTCAAATCCCACCGGGTCCGCCATGCAAACCTTCTCTTATGCTCCGATGGTGTAGTCCGGCCAATCATGCGGGCCTTTCGAGCCCGCGACCCGGGTTCAAATCCCGGTCGGAGCACCATTATTTATATTTTATTTTAGACACATTAATCCATAAATTTAAATGTATTTATGTTGGGGGATATATTGAGGTGTATAATCTGCAAAGCGAGGGGTTATTGTGGAAGACCTTTTTGTCCAATACTTCAAAAAATAAACAAAAAATTTAAATGTAGTGATTTATTGGAAAATCTCCCAAATGTTGATATGGATTTTTTTGGTAGTAACGTGTCGTTTTTTGTTGGTAGATGGGGATATCCGAACGTCAAAATCTCTCCATTAATAACAGATATTCCAAAAGACGTTGAGCATTTGTTTGGTTATAATTTAGCGGAGATTATTAAAATAAGGATAAATCTTCTTTCTCCTTCAGTTGCTGCAAATGTGAATAAAAGAACCACGATCATTGAAAAACTGCAGGAATTGGCAATGAGTAAGGAGGGAGTAGATACAGAAGTGGAATTTTACAAAAAACCAAAATTATCTCTTAGTTTTGTTGATAACTTGCCACCAATGGGGCCTTATGG